>JAVCCB010000027.1 GCA_030765685.1 Candidatus Tantalella remota
CTTTTTGCCCATATGAAGGTTCACTTTGATGTTCACCTTATCTTTCTTAAAGACCACGCTCTTCCTGCGGTTCACATGCGCCATGAACTTCCCTCCTTTGAAGAAAGTCACACCGTCCAATATTATCTCCATCTTATCGGGATCTATGTTCGCTCCGCTTGAACCCGCCGATGACGCTATCCTTCCCCAGTTGGGATCCCCCCCGAGAACGGCACATTTCACCAGAAGTGAACCCGCTATGGCTCCGGCTACTTTTGAGGCGTCAGACGCCGTCTTAGCGCCCTTCACGTGTACCTCTATGAACTTGCTGGCTCCTTCACCGTCCATCACTATCATCTTCGCGAGATCCGCCGAGACCGCGTTAAGGTTCCTGCAAAAAATCTTGAGGTCCCCGCCTTTCAGGACGATCTTACGGTTCCCCGCTTCTCCGTTAGCCATAAGTACGACTGTATCGTTAGTGCTCATGTCTCCATCGACCGTTATCGCGTTAAAAGAACCCGCTACGTTCTCGGCCAGCGCCTTATCCATCGCGCTCTTGGCTATATTGGCATCCGTCATGATGTATGACAGCATCGTAGCCATATCGGGTTTTATCATCCCCGCGCCCTTCGCTACACCCGTTATGGTCACCTTCCTCGCGCCTATCAGAAAAGAACGCGAAGATATCTTCGGGAACTTATCGGTGGTCATAATGCCTTCAGCCGCGTCCTGCAGTCCTTCAGGCGACATACCCGCGAAGAGTTCGTCCAAACCGCCGAGAAGCGGTTTCATCTGCATGAACTCGCCTATTATACCGGTCGAGGACACCAGGACCTTATCCTCACTTACGCCCAGGATCTTCGCGGCGTGCTTTACTGTCCTGCGCGCGTCGCTCATCCCGCGTTTGCCGGTCATACAGTTAGCGTTGCCCGAGTTGACCACGACGGCGTTGACGTAACAGCTCTTATCAAGCTGCTCTATAGCCAGCACTACCGGCGCCGCCTTGACGGCGTTGGTCGTGAACATCGCTGAAGCCTTACAGGCTTTTCCTGAATAAAAGACCGACAGGTCTTTGCGCTTCTTTTTCAGCCCGCAATGTATACCGTTCACCGCGAAGCCTTTCGGCATTTTCACATTTTTGATCTTCTTTTTCATACTGTGTTCTCCGCGTGTTATATTAGTCCCAGCTTCTCGTCCATACCGTACATGATGTTCATGTTCTGCACGGCCTGTCCGCTGGCACCTTTCAAAAGATTATCTATCACCGAGACTATAAAGAGCATTCCTCCGGCGACTTTTATGCCTATATCACAAAAGTTGTTCCCGACCACGTCCTGTATCTCGGGCATCTGTCCGAGCGGCCTGACCCTTATGAAAGGCTCATCTGAATAGGCCTTAACATACTTATCGTATATCTCCGCTTCAGAGGGCAGCCCCTCATGTCGGATGTAGATCGTCGAAAGTATCCCCCTGCGCAGAGGCAGAAGATGCGGTACAAAGTTCACCTTTACCGCGGAACCCGCGGCGCCGGACAACACGTGCTCCATCTCCGGCATATGCTGGTGCTCATTTGGCTTGTAGCATTTAAAGTTCTCATCCACCTCGCCGAAAGAAAGAGGTATCATAGCTTTCCTACCAGCTCCCGTAGCGCCGCTCTTTGAATCGGATATGATCTCCAGGCCTTTCTCGGCCAGAAGCTTCGCTATCGGCAAAGTAGCCAGTATCACGCTCGTGGGATAGCAGCCCGGGTTAGATACGAGGTCCGCCTTCTTGATGAGCTCCCGGTTAAGTTCCGGCAGGCCGTACACGGCCGCGTCCAGGTTCCCCTTGTCGGAATGAGAAGCCATATACCACTTCTCATACATATCCGCCGGCAGCCTGTAATCGGCGCTCAGATCTATGACCCTTTTCCCCTTCTTGAGGAACTCCGGAGCCATCTGCATGGATACAGTATGAGGCAGAGCCAGAAAAACCAGATCCGACTTGGCCGCCACATCTTCGATATCGAGGTTACTGCAGATAAGTGATATCTTTTTGGCAAACCTCGGGTAAAGAGCAGAGAACTCGGCATCCTTCTCAACCAGCGCAGATAAAGAAGTTATCTCAACTTCCGGGTTCCTGAGCAGCACATCTATCAGCTCTTCACCCGTATAACCTGTAGCACCTACAACTCCTACTTTGATCATATCTTCTCCCTTATAATATTAGTTCTATAAATTATTACTATTATTCAGCGCATGTATAATATTTATGAAAATCCAAGTATAAAATAAATGGTTGCCCATGTCAATGATAAACAGTCATCAGACACCAGTGATCAGTGATCAGGCATCAGGCACCAGTGATCAACATCATTCCCCCGCTCGCATATATACAAAAACGGACCACCCTTCAGGATGATCCGTTTTTGTACCTGAAGCTGAAAGATGCAGCTGAAAGCCGCAACTTTCAGCTGTAATTAACGTTTCGAGAACTGGAACTTTTTTCTGGCGCGCTTCTGTCCGTATTTCTTTCTTTCTTTCGCTCTGGGATCACGCGTCAGGAATCCCGCCTTTTTGAGCATTATTCTCAAAGTATCGTCACTTTTAAGCAGGGCTCTGGATATGCCGTGCCTTAAAGCACCGGCCTGCCCTCCTATACCGCCACCTGAAAGCGTCGCTATAACGTCAAATTTCTCACTCGTTGACGTAATGTCCATTGGCTGCTTCACGACGATACGGTGTGTCTCCCTCGGAAAATAGTCCTCGAAAGTCCTTTTGTTCACCGTGATCGTTCCGCTGCCGGAACGAAGCCTTACCCTGGCTACCGATTCCTTGCGCCTGCCTACCGCTATGTGTTCAGTGTTTTCCATTTATCACTCCGTTAAATTTTCATTTCTTTGGGTTGCTGGGCTTCATGCGGATGTTCCGTACCCACGTACAGTTTCAGCCTTTTGAGCATCCTGGCACCCAGCTTGTTCTTCGGAAGCATCCCCTTCACCGCGTGTCTCACGATGTACTTGGGATCCTTTTCCATCATCTTCTCATATACAGTCTCTTTAAGACCTCCCGGATATCCGGAAAACCTCTTATAAACTTTTTGAGTACTCTTTTTTCCCGTAACCCTGACCTTCGCGCAATTAAGGATTATAACTCCTGCACCATTATCCACATGAGGAGTAAAATCCGGCCTGTTCTTACCCATAAGATAAGTGGCTACTTGCGTTGCCATTCTTCCAAGGATCCTGTCAGAAGCATCGACCATAAACCAATCGTGCTCGGTCTCTTCTTTTTTCAACATATTCGATTTATTCATTTTACATGCACCTTCTATTATAATTTAAAACCCGATTCCCGCGCTATTACGCACAAAACGGCCAGATCTCCGTCTGCCGGCGTAGAAATCAGAGTTGTAAAATTAACACATTTGAATAGGTTTGTCAAGAGATAATCTGCGGTATATACGATACTTAGGCGCTTTTGAGTCATCAGTGACCAGATGATAGCCCTATACCCTCCACGCTAAATAATTGCGCGCAAAGAACTAAATACTAAATACCAAATACTGAATACTGAATACTGAATACTGAATACTACATACTATATACTATGTACGAACCTGGAGACCAAAATATGCTCTCCCCCTACCTATTCGCCCTCTACAGCCTTGTATAGCGCTCTTACCTGATCCTTGTAGTATGCGTCAAATACGCTCTGTACATTCTTGCCCTTACCGGCTTTTTTCAGAACGTCAGAGCTTCTCTTGTTCTGGCGACGCTTATCATTGATAGACACCTCATGTTTATGCAGTTTCGCCTTCATCACTTGCCCCCCTTTTCTTCTTAAAAATAACGGTTCCATCATCATTGACTACAAATTCAACCTTATCCCTGCTCCTCAGGTCAAAGTAACCCTGGAGAACCTTGGGTATAAAGATCTGCCCCCTGTCCGATACAGTAGCACTGAATTTGAATCTGTTCTTTCCCCTCATAAAAAGCCTTTTCCTTTACAAGTATTACTCAAGTATACGACAAGTATAGTACAAAATTTAATACTTGTCAAGAGAATTTAACAATTTTTATATAAAGGATTTAGGGTGTGTGAATTGTGGTGACTAAGTTGGGAATAGTTGTCAGGGGCTAATGGTACCGGGTCCTGGGTATCGGGTACCGAGCCGATACCCGGTACTCGCCTGTCCGCCGTAGCTTCAGCGAAGGAGGGATACTCGGTACCAATGGCGAGTAAGTCCTATACGCTATCCGCTATAACGAGCAAAACTGAATACTGAATACTATATGCTGAATACTCACGTGGTGGTCTGTCGACTGTGGTCTGCGGACTAGTATCGTACTTCGATGAGGAACAATCCCTTAGCGGGAGCGGTGGGGCCCGCCTTTGTGCGGTCTTTGGTTTCGATGATCTCTTTCATGCTTCCGGCAGAAAGGTATCCCCTGCCGATATCGACGAGTGTGCCGGCAATGTTACGGACCATATTATAAAGAAAACCGTCCCCTTCTATATCAAGGGTTATCATCTTTCCTTTTTTGCGCAGCTTTATCGTCGAGATCTCTCTTACCGAGGACCTCTCCCTTTTGTCGCTTGCCTGAAAAGATTTGAAATCATGACGACCTAAAAGCTCGGCCGCTTCTTTTCTCATACGGGTAAGGTTGAGTTTATACGGGACACGCCAGGTGTATCTTTCCTCAAAAGGATCGCGCTGTCTGGAATTAAGGATATTGTACCGGTAGAGTTTACTTTTGGCGTCGAACCTTGAATGGAATTTGTCCGCGACTTCTTCAGTTCTTTTCACGACGATATCGTCCGGAAGAAGCGCATTGAACGCCGGGGATATTTTTTCTACGGGAATACGTGACGCCGTCTTAAAATGCGCTACCTGTCCTTTGGCATGAACGCCGGAATCCGTACGGCCGGCGCCATGCAGCCTGTGTTCTTTACCAAATACTTCTTTTATAGCTTTTTCGAGTTTTCCCTGAACGGTGGAACCGGTTTTCTGAAGCTGCCATCCCTTATAGGCGGCACCGTCATAGGATATGGTCAGTTTGATATTACGCATAGTGGTTACTCGGAAGAAACGAATATTGGATGTCAGATGGCAGATAACAGATTACAGATATCTGAAATCTGACATCTGTAATCTGAAATCCTATGAAATTACTGTATCAACTTCTCCGCGATCTGGATCGCGTTGAGAGCGGCGCCTTTTCTGAGATTATCCGCGACCACCCACATGTTCAGACCGTTCGCTATGGACTCATCTTCCCTTACTCTGCCCACGTAAACGTCATCTTTTCCTTCGGTGTCTATCGGCATCGGATATTCTCCGGAGGACGGCTCGTCAATAACGGTTATGCCCTCGAAATCCTTCATAAGGCTTATTGCCTCTTCCCTTGTGATCTTATCTTCCGTCTCTATATTAACGCTTTCTGAATGAGCGTAATATACAGGTACCCTTACACAGGTCGCGGTTACGGCAAGTCCGGGAAGCTTCATGATCTTCTGCGTCTCTTCCACCATCTTCATTTCTTCTTTGGTGTAGAAATTATCCAGAAAAACATCGATATGCGGGATAACATTGTACGCTACCTGATGCTGAAACTTATCGATCATCCCCTCGGGGACAGTATGCTCACCTACACCGTGATGGGAATCCTTCTTGCTGAGAGACATAACCTGGCTTTCCATCTCGAGTATGTTACCCTGTCCGGCTCCGGATACCGACTGGAAGGTGCTGACAACTATCCTCTTTAGAGCAGTCTTCCTCCGTATCGCTTCAAGGGGAAGGACCATCTGTATGGTCGAACAGTTCGGGTTCGCTATGATGCCCTTATGCTCTTTTATCGCCTGCGGGTTGACTTCCGGCACTACCAGCGGAACCTCATCGTCCATACGGTACGCGCTGGTGTTATCCACGCAGACCGCACCGGCTTTGACAGCGTGAGGCAGGAACTCTTTGCTCCTTGACGCCCCGGCCGAAGAAAGCACTATGTCAACGCCTTCAAAAGAATTCTCGCTGAGAACTCTGACCTGGTACTCTTCACCGTTAAACATCAGCTTCTTATCCCTGGATCTCTCGCTGGCAAGAAGCTTTAACTCGTCTATAGGAAATTTCCTATCGGCGAGTATCTCAAGAAACTGAGTACCGACCGCTCCGGTCGCGCCCATAATAGCTACATTGTATTTATCTTTCTTCTTCAACATTTTCGTCTCCGGACTAGCAATGTTTGATGCTCGATTCTAGATTCTCGTAAAAACATACGCGTATCCAACATCGAGTCTCGAGAATATTACCCCAGTGCTTCCACCACAAGATCTCCGACTTCACTGGTTGAATATCCCATCTTACCGGCGGACAGACTTTTCAGTTTAGTCGCGGTCACTTCCATGACTGCTTTCTCGATCATATCCGCGGCTTCCTGCTCTCCAAGGGTCTCAAGCATCATACCACCAGCGCATATTGCCGCCAGAGGATTGATAACGTTCTGCCCCGTATACTTCGGAGCTGATCCGCCTATGGGCTCGAACATCGATACACCTTCGGGGTTTATGTTACCGCCGGCCGCAATACCCATACCGCCCTGGATCATAGCTCCGAGATCGGTGATGATATCCCCGAACATGTTATCAGTCACAAGTACGTCAAACCATTCCGGGTTCTTTACCATCCACATACACGTCGCGTCGACGTGAGCGTACTCTCTTTTTATGTCTTTGTATTCGCTTTCGCCCAGTTCATTGAAAGCGCGCTCCCACATGTCAAACGCGTATGTCAGGACATTGGTCTTCCCGACAAGCATCAACGTCTTATCCTTATTGCGCTTTTTTGTGTACTCGAAAGCATACTTAAGGCATCTATCGGCGCCTTTACGCGTGTTCACTGAAGTCTGTATGGCCACCTCGTCGGGTGTACCTTTCTTCGTGAACCCGCCGGTACCGGAATACAGCCCTTCGGTATTCTCACGAACGACTACGAAATTGATATCATCGGGGCCTTTATCCTTCAGTGGTGTCTCCACGCCCGGATAAAGCTTTACCGGCCTCAGGTTGATGTACTGATCCAGCGCGAACCTGAGCCCAAGAAGCAGTCCCTTTTCCAGGATACCGGGCTTTACGTCCAGATGGCCTATGGCACCGAGAAATATCGAGTCCACTGTCCTGAGCTCTTCCAAAACACTGTCAGGTAAGATCTCGCCTGTCTTCATATATCTTTCCCCGCCAAGGTCATAGTTGACCTTTTCGAATTTTATTCCCTTCTTCGCCGCTACAGCGTCAAGAACCTTCAATCCCTCATCGACCACTTCCGGTCCCGTACCGTCTCCAGGTAAAACTGCTATCTTGTACATTATACCTCCTGATCTTTCTTTCTTGCGTATGCCATCAGCCCACCGGAGCTGATGATCTCTTTAATAAATTTCGGGAACACTTCGGATAAATAAACCGTCTTGCGTCCCTCTTTTCTGATCTCCCCTTTATTCGCGTCGACTTCAGCAACATCACCGGTCTTGAGCTCCTTTGCCGCCTCGACACTGGTAAATATAGGAAGCCCTATATTTATACAGTTCCTGTAAAATATTCTGGCGAAACTTTCCGCGATAACACATGATATGCCAGCCGCCTTTATCGATATCGGCGCGTGCTCTCTTGAAGATCCGCAGCCGAAGTTCTCTCCCGCCACAATGATATCGCCCTTTACCGCTTTTTTCATAAAATCGGGATCGGCGTCTTCCATACAGTACAACGCGAGTTCCTCCGGATCGGAAGTATTAAGGTACCTCGCCGGTATTATCTCGTCGGTATTCACGTCATTGCCGAACTTATGTACTTTACCCTTCAGTTTCATTTGTATTCCTTTCGATGCCGGCCGATCACAGGTCCGCCGGGTGAGATATTTTTCCCTTGACCGCGCTGGCCGCGGCTATTGCCGGATTGGACAAATAAACAAAACTCTTAGGATGCCCCATCCTTCCAACAAAATTCCTGTTCGTAGTGGATATAGCGACCTCGCCTGCGTGAAGTATACCCATGTGACCGCCAAGACACGGACCGCAGGTCGGTGTACAGAAAACACCGCCAGATTTCACTATGGTCTCCGCGTATCCTTCTTTGACAGCTTCCAGATAAATAGCCTGCGTAGCCGGTATGACTATCAGCCTCACGTCAGGCGCCACCTTCTTGTTCTTAAGGACAGCAGCAGCCAGCTTAAGATCGCTTATCCTGCCGTTAGTGCAGGAACCTATGACGACCTGGTCTACCTTTATATCTTTAAGTTCGCTTACCGATTTTCCGTTCGAAGGAAGATGAGGCGCGGCAACCACCGGCTCAAGCTTGGAAATATTGTATTCCCTTACTTCAGAGTAAGTCGCGTCCTTATCGCTGATCACGGACTTAAAGGTCTTTCTTGGCTGTTTGTATTTTCTGACGGCGGCTTTCACATATTTCTCGGTGATCTTGTCAGCCTGTATTATCCCACTCTTCGCTCCCGCTTCTATAGCCATGTTGCACATGGTAAACCTGTCGTCCATGGGAAGGTTCTCTATCGTGTCCCCCGTAAATTCGAGCGACTTGTAGAGCGCGCCGGACACCCCGAGATCAGCGATAACGTGAAGAATAAGGTCCTTGCCGCCGACCCATTTCCTGGGCTTGCCCGTGAAACGCACCTGTATGGTCTCGGGGACCTTAAGCCAGCATTCACCGAAAGCCATCGCGTAAGCAAAATCCGTACTACCCATACCGGTGGCGAAAGCTCCCAGAGCGCCATGAGTACATGTATGGGAATCTGCGCCTATGGCCAGGTCCCCTGGCAAAATCAGACCTCTTTCAGGAAGCAAAACATGCTCAACTCCCATCTCGCCAAGTTCGAAATAGTTGGAAATACCGAATTCTCTAGCAAACTCTTTGAGAGAATGTGCCTGATTCGCGCTTTTCATATCTTTCGCGGGCAGAAAGTGATCCGGCACCAAAACTACTCTTTTCTGGTTAAATACCTTTTTTTTCCCAAGCTCACGGAACTCCCTCATAGCTATAGGGCTTGTGATGTCGTTGCCCAGACAAAGATCGATCTTTGCCCTGATAAAATCTCCTGGCGCTATATCCTTGACCCCTTTAGCGTGAGCAAGCAGTATCTTTTCGGTTACTGTATATCCCATGAGAACTCCTTATAAACCTTTAATAGTAAACATATTTACCTAAGTAATACAAAATCTGAAGCGGTTATATTACCAGATTTTCTCACTAAAAGCAATGGATTTCAGGTGAATTTTTTCGCTGCTTACTTTGTGTTCTCTTACTCGAATGCAGGGCACAGGCAGTATAAATCCAAAATCCTAAACCCAAAATCCAAAGGAATCATTAAAACCCAAAATCCAAAAGAAACGCTACTTTTGGGTTTTGTCATTTGGATTTCATTTGTCATTTGGATTTGTCTGACGGATAGTCCGTCGTCTGTGGTCTAGCGGCAGGTCTGCAAATATAACCTGGTTAGTTTCGACAGGGTTACAATGCTTGGGGACAGGCCTGGACATAGAATTAGGACAGGTCCAGGATTAAATCGACAAACGTCCCAAGAATATTCGCAGTGATCTGGTGCTAATGGTACCGGGTCCTGGGTATCGGGTACCGAGCCGATACCCGGTACTCGCCTGTCCGCCGTAGCTTCAGCGAAGGAAGGATACTCGGTACCAATGGCGAGTAAGTCCTCTACGCTATACGCTACTTGTCCGCCGTAGCCTCGGCAAAGGTGGAAGCGCTAAAAAGTAGCGCGCAAAACTGCATACTGAATACTATATACTGAATACTAAAGCGGTGGTCCGTCATCTGTGGTCTATATGCTATAACTTCGGTATCGATGCGAGCAAGTGACGCGTATAGTCATCTTTGGGCGAAGAATAGATCTCTTCCCGGGAAGCGACCTCTACGAGTTGGCCGGAACGCATTACACCTACCATATCCGACATGAATTCCACTACTCTGAGATCGTGTGATATGAAAAGATATGTGAGCGACAGTTCTTCCTGAAGGTCTTTGAGAAGATTAAGGACTCCGGCCTGTATGGATACGTCCAGGCTTGATACGGGTTCATCGAGTACAAGCACCGCGGGTTCGGTGACCAAAGCTCTGGCGATAGCTACTCTCTGCCTTTCTCCTCCGGAAAACTGATGCGGATATTTATCCTTCGCCGCCCGTTCCAACCTTACCATACCAAGGACATTATCCACCCTTTTATCTATCAGATCTTTTTTCCTGCCTCTTATATACAAGGCCTCGGAAACGATCTCGTTCACTGTCATCCGGGGATTAAGCGAGCTATACGGATCCTGGAAAACGATATCACAGTCGCCTTTCATTTCTATCACGCCTGAGTCCAGGGACAATATTCCCACCGCTATCTTCGCTATCGTAGACTTTCCCGACCCAGATTCCCCCACAAGGCCGAAAGTCGTTCCCTTATCCACAGAAAAGGTCACCCCATCCACGGCTTTAACGACGTTCTTCCCCTGAGACAGGAACCTGTCCTTTTTATAAAAGTATTTTTTTACGTTCTCAAATTTTATCATAGTATTTAGTCAGCTGAGGACAGATTACCTGCCAGATCAAATCCAAATGTCAAAATCCAAAAGTAGCGTTTCTTTAGGATTTTGGGTTTTAATGATTCCTTTGGATTTTGGGCTTAGGATTTTGGGTTTATATTTGTGTCCCTGATATCCTAGTCCCTGATCCCCCGATCCTCTGATGTCCCGTTCACAGTTCACTGTTTACAGTTTACCGTTCACTACTCTCTAACCGGGCAGCCGATCCCTCTTATCCCCGATCCTCGGTATACAGTCTATCAGTTTCTTTGTATATTCGTTCTGTGGACTCCTCAGAACATCCTCCCGGGATCCCTTCTCAACTATTATTCCTTCTTTCATAACACATACCTCGTTAGCAAGCATATTAACTATCGAAAAATCATGCGTTATAAAAAGTATCGACAGGTTATTCTTCTTCTGGATGGAACTTACCAGGGCAAGGACTTCTTCCTGAATAGAGACGTCAAGCGCCGTTGTCGGCTCATCCAGAATAAGCACCCTGGGATCGCATGCCATTGCCATAGCTATGACCGCTCTCTGTCTCATGCCACCTGAGAGTTCATGCGGATATGAGTCCGCGACGTTCGGCGAGAGTTTGACCTGCTCAAACAGTTCCCGCACCTTCGGTTTAAGTTCTTTCTTCTTTATAATGTTATGGGCTAAGAGTACCTCCCCGACCTGGTCTCCCACTTTCATAACCGGATTGAGAGCCGTAAAGGGTTCCTGAAATACCATCCCTATATCAAAACCTCTTATTTTTCTTTTTTCATCTTCCCGCAGTTTAAAGACGTCTTTACCGTCAAAAATGACCTCACCCGAGACTACCTTCGCAGTTTCCGGAAGAAGGTCAAGAACGCTAAGAGCTGTTAAAGTCTTGCCGCTGCCCGACTCTCCCACGATCGCAGTTACCCTGCCGGGATAAAGTTCGAGGCTGACGTCGTCGATAACGCGACGTCCGGCGATGGTGACAATTAGATTATTGATAATTAAAATGGGTTCCATAATATTTAGTATTCAGTATGCAGTATTCAGTATTTAGTTAACCTGCTCGCTATCCGGTATTAACAATTCCCTATTCTCCATTCCCAATTCCCTGTTTCCAACTTACTGTTCACTGTTCCCAGTTCACTACTTACCCCTTCCGCTCCTTCAGCTTCGGGTCTAACACTTCCCGGAGCCCTTCTCCTATCATATTAAAACTCAGGACCGTTATTAGTATGGCCATACCCGGAAAAAGCGTAAGCCACCAGGCAAAATCTATATAGTTCTTTCCCGCTGTCAGGATGTTGCCCCAGCTGGCTGTGGGTATCTGCACACCCAGGCCGAGAAAAGATAGCGCGCTTTCAACAAGGATCGCGCCGCCGACACTAAGAGTCGCGCTTACATATACCGGGGCCATGGCATTGGGAAGTATGTGTCTGAAAATAACGCGCATATCCGAAACGCCCTGGACTTTTGCCGAATGGACAAAATCTCTCTCCCTGAGCGAAAGAAATTCCGCTCGCACAAGGCGGCACAATCCCGCCCAACTGGTAAACCCTATGACCACCATGACATTTACTATGTTAGGACCCAAAAAGGTGATCACCATCATTATAAGGAAAAAAGTCGGAAAACAATACATGACTTCCACCAGACGCATGATACCGGAATCCACCTTACCGCCATAATACCCGCTCACGCCCCCCAGAAACACCCCCACGATAAGAGATATGAACACCGCGATAAACCCTACGCTAAGAGATATTCGCGTGCCGTAGACCATCCGGCTAAAAACATCGCGCCCAAGATTGTCCGTGCCAAAAAGGTGTTGTGCCGAGGGCGCCTGCAACCTGGCCTCCGGCGACAGGTCCATCTCAAGAGGATCATACGTCGCCACAAAAGGCGCCAGTATTGCCACCAGTGCCATTATCGTAATAATAATAAGTCCGAATAGGATTCGTTTGTTCATTATCGTATTATGCTCGCTATTGGTACCGAGTATCGAGTATCGGGCAATAAACCGGTACCCGATACCCAGGACCATACCATTCTATTTTTTACTCCCCAACCGGATCCTCGGATCGACGGCCGCGTATAAGATGTCCGAGAGCAGGATCCCTGTAAGAGTGAGCAGCGTGGCTATTACGCCTACCCCCATTACCACCGGATAATCATAGCTCATTATTGCTTCATAACCCAGGCGGCCCATGCCGGGCCAGGCAAAAATCGTCTCAAAAATAAAACTGCCGGAAATAAGTACCGGCAGTGTAAGACCCACTATCGTCACTATAGGCAGAAGCGCGTTCCGGAGAGCGTGCACCAAAATGACCCTGCCCCGGCTGAGGCCTTTGGCCTTTGCCGTAAGTATGTAGTTCTCGTTCAGCACCTCTATCATGCTCGACCTTGAATAACGTGACAGCGCCGCCAGAGAACCGAACGCGGTCGCCGCTACCGGAAGGACCAAATGCCACCCCAGGTCTTTCAGCCGGGCAAAACCGCCCATGTAAGCGGCATACCAAGGGCTCATTCCTGATACCGGAAAAAGTTGCAGCTTGACCCCAAAAAATAATATCAATAGAAGCGCCAGCCAGAAAGTCGGCATGGCGTATCCGATAAAAACGAGTATTGTGGTGACCCGGTCGAATACCGACCCTCTTTTCACCGCGCTTATTATTCCCAGCGGGATCGCGATACAGAAGATTACCAGAAGCGATACCCCCTGCAAAAGCAAAGTCGCCGGAAGGCGGGACAATATCTTAGCCGATACCGGCTGGTTATCTATGAACGATCTGCCAAAATCCAGGGAGAGAAACCTCTTCATCCACAAGAGATACTGAGTAAGGACGGGTTTATCAAGACCGTACATGGTACTGAAATTCGCTCTCGCGCTTCCCGACACTTCGGGGTTAAGCCCGTACTTGATGCTTGCCGGATCCCCAGGCGCAAGATGCATTATCACAAAAAGCAGCAGCGAGATACCTATTAGCATGGGAACGATCAACAACAATCTTTTTAGAATATATCTTCTCATATGTAACTCACCAATCAGGTCCACAGACCACTTTAGAAATCGTCATCCCCGCGAAACCGCAGGTTCCCCGTAATAACATTTAAATAAATGTAGGGAAAACGGGGATCCAGTCAAAGTAACCATTTGCATGTGATTCCCGCTGGAGTTGATCCTGTACCGAACTTGTTCTGGTACAGGGCGGGAATGACGTCCGAGTTAGTCCTGGATATCCCAATAATCCAATTCCCAATTCTCTATTCCCTGATATCCCTGATGTCCCGATATCCTAGTCCCTGATCCCCCGATCCCCTAATGTCCTGTTCACCATTCCCTGTTCCCTGTTTACAGTTTCCCTGTTTACAGTTTACTAAAACTTGTATTTAACTTCGTCCTCCGGGACGTACCAGTCGATAAAATTATAGCCTATGCCCGCGGGGGCCGGAACGATCCCCTTAAAACGTTTCTGTATAGCCGGCGTCGCGTAGGGAAAAAATAAAAAAGTGTATGTCGCGTCTTCGGCTATCAAACGGTGTATCTTACGGTAGATGCCTGCCCTTTTCTCGGGATCGAACTCCGCCCTTCCCTGTTCTATCAGGGCATCCACTTTGTCATCTGCAAACGCGCAAAAATTAAGTCCGCTTTCCGATATCGACTCAGAATGCCATACCGCGTAAAGGTCGGGATCGATGGGTATCGTCCACCCCAGTATGACCGCCTGAAAGTTCTTCTTCTTTATAAACTGATCCAGAAACGCCGACCATGCCACCACCTGTATCTCAGCTTTGACACCCACATCGGCCCATTGTCTCTGGACTATGGTAGCGACATCCTCTCTTACCTGGTTGCCCTGATTGGTGGCTATTCTTATCCTCAATTCCTCCCCGTCCTTTTCCAAAATACCGTCGGCATCAATATCACGCCATCCCGCTTCTTTCAAAAGCGCGGCCGCGCGTTTCGGATCATATTCGTATCCGCGAGCTGAATCATCATAAAAAGACGTGCCCTTGAGAAACGGCCCCGTACACGCCTCCCCCAGGCCGAGCAGAACGGCATCTATTATCTGTTTTTTATCTATGGCGTAACTCAGCGCTCTGCGAACGCGACGGTCAGAAAGAACGGTATCCGCGCGATTATATCCGACATATGTGTAAGAATGCGAAAGGTATTTGTATTTCTTTATCCTTTCGGAGAACTCGGGAGTATTGCTGCGATAAAAGAACTGATACGGAGTGAGGTCCATTGAATCGACCTCCTCGGTTATCAGCTCGAGGAATTGAACGCTCTGGTCGGGTATTATCCTGTAAACATATCGCTCTATGCCCGGGGCGTGCTCAAAATATAGCGGATTCGCGTCCAGGATGATGTGCTGTCCGCTTTTCCATTCCGAAAACCTGTACGGACCGGTACCCACGGGGTGTCTGGCATAAAAAGAGTCTTTGATATCTTTCAAGCCGGCAAAGATATGCGCGGGGATAACCCCCATGCCGAACTTAAGAAGCGCCGGCGCGTAGGGCTTTGAATACCTGAACGTTATCTCATGCGGAGAAACAACTTCTATGCCGGAGATATCCCTGTAACTCGAAGAGTACGGGCACCCCGACGCGGGATCGAGTATTGTACGGTATGTGAACTCTACATCTTTCGCGGTAAAAGAAATACCGTCATGCCATGACACGTCGGACCGCAGGTAAAATGTTATCGATAGTCCTGAGTCAGTGACCTCCCACCGCTTGGCAAGGTCCGGAACGATGTTCAGGTCTTTATCCACTTTGGTAAGGCCGTTATACACCATCTCGCATACCGAACCCGAGGTGGTATCATCCGCGTACAACGGGATAAGAACGCGAGCGTCACCTATACCCGAAGAAACATACGCGTCGGAGGATACCCATTTTTCATCCTCCGCGTATACCGCGCGGGAGAGAAACACGCAAGCAAAAAAAAAGACCACTGTCCATGATAAGAACAGTGGTCTTTTATGAATGATACTTTTTTTATACAATGCCTTCGCCTTTCGACCTTGCCGGCATTGATCAGTCTGCCGGGTTTGTCTGACTGTCTGTCGCGCCCTGCAGCGGCGCTGTCGCCTGAGCTGAATTGGCAGGTATCGCGGGAACCTCTATCGGCGTAACGCCCCTGGGCGTGGTCTTCGTCTGTTCCGCGAACTTGGCGCTGTCAAAAAGCGACCTGCCCCTGCGGGCCGTCACCATTCCCAGTAAAAGCGAAGTACACAAAAACGCTATAGCGCTTATAGTAGTAGCCTTCTTGAGTATACTCGGCGCCTGTGTACCGAGTACCGACTGAGCTTCACCGCTAAAAGCCTCGGTGAGCCCGCCTCCCTTGCCGGCCTGAAGCAATATCACGGAAACCAGGACCAAACACGCGATTACATGGATAATAATAATAATAATATACATATTTCCTCAACCTTCTTTTTTTATACGTCACACGTGCTGACAAACTGCGACGTAGTCTTTATCATATCAACAAAACTTTCCGATTTCAGGCTGGCTCCGCCGATCAAACCGCCGTCAATATCCTCCGCTTTCATAAGCTCTTCGATATTGTCCGGTTTGACGCTGCCGCCGTAAAGTATCCTCCTTGAGGAAGACAAATTCTCCGAATAAAGCTCTGTCAGAAGCTTCCTTATCATAGCGTGTACTTCCTGCGCCTGCTCCGGAGAAGCGGTCTTACCGGTGCCTATGGCCCATACCGGCTCATACGCTATAACCACGCTGTCTATATAAGCTTCATCGAAACCTTGAAGCGCGCCGGTCACCTGCGTTTTGACGACTTCGAGAGTCTTGCCCGCTTCTCTCTCTTCAAGGACTTCGCCTACGCATACTATGGGAATGAGCCCGCCGTCTATAACGGCCTTTATCTTTTTGTTCACAGTCTCGTCCGTTTCTCCGAAATACTTGCGCCTTTCTGAATGGCCTATGATGACGTACTGCGCGTTAACACTCTTTATCATGGGAACCGATATCTCCCCGGTATAAGCGCCTTCCTCTTCCCAGTAACAGTTCTGGGCTCCTAGGCCGACATTACTTTCTATGAGCATCTCTCCCAGATCCGGCAACCCCACGAAAGGCGGGCATATCACTATCTCCACGTTCTCCACGTCGAAAGTCGCCCTTTTGATCTCGTTAGCAAGCTCGACCGCTTCGTTGACATTCTTATACATCTTCCAGTTACCGGCAATTATTGGTTTTCTCATTTTTAGCTCCTTCTGGTCACCTTGTTCTAGCGTTCAGGCCTAGCTCCAAGCTCCCTGCTCCAAACCCCACGCGCCCTTACTGCTCATTTAACGCCGCTATACCCGGAAGCTCTTTGCCTTCCAGATATTCAAGCGAAGCCCCGCCGCCCGTTGACATATGCGACATCTTGTCACCGAGTCTAAGCTGGTTTATCGCCGCGGCCGTATCTCCGCCGCCTATTACCGTAGTAGCGTCGAGCTTTGCTATATACTTCGCCAGTTCGCGCGTACCGACAGCGAAATGTTTCATCTCAAAAAGCCCCATGGGCCCGTTCCACACTATGGTCTTAGATTCTTTAAGGACAGCCTCGTAGCTTTTAACCGTTTCAGGCCCTATATCAAGGCCGATCCATCCGTCCGGTATATGCTCTTTCACGACTTTACGTTTAGCGTTATCTTTTACTTCCTTAGCTACCACGTGGTCTTTGGGAAGAAAAATGCCTACGTTATTAACACTGGCCAGTTCAAATATCTTCTTGACCGTATCAAGCATATCGTTCTCTACCCTCGAAGCGCCTATCCCCTTCATACGGGATTTAAGAAAAGTGTATGCCATAGCTCCACCTATAACAAGAAAGTCTATTTTGCTGAGCATGTTCTCTATGAGGGGTATCTTATCCGCGACCTTCGCGCCGCCGAGTATAAGACAGTACGGTTTATCCGGGTCTTTTGTCACCTTCTCAAAATACTCGATCTCTTTCTGGACAAGGAACCCCGCCACACTCGGCAGGTATTCGGTAACTCCCACGGTAGAAGCGTGCGCCCTGTGACATGTGCCGAACGCGTCTTCCACAAAAATGTCTCCCAGTGAAGCCAGCTGCTTCGCGAATTCAGGATCGTTCTTTTTCTCTTCGGGATGGAACCTGAGATTCTCCAAAAGAATGATGTCACCCTCCGACATCTTGCTGACGGCATCCTCTACATCTTCGCCAACACAGTCATCCATCTTTTTGACATCCTTTTTCAGAAGAGAAGAAAGCCTTTCGGCCACGGGTCCGAGACAGAACTCCGATTTAACTTCTCCCTTGGGACGACCGAGATGGCTCATAAGTATCAGCTTACCGCCGTTGTCTGATATGTATTTGATAGAAGGCAATGCCGCGACTATCCTGCTATCATCGGTGATGTTACGCTTTTCATCCAAAGGCACGTTGAAATCCACGCGCATAAGAACTTTTTTGCCTTTAAGCTGAACGTCTGTAAGGGTCTGTTTCATCTACTACCTCCAGAATATCATCGGGGACACTTATTTGTACCGCTAAAAAAGTGCCCCCGACGAAGTTTAACACTATCTACACAGGGTTTATTTCGCAAGACGGGCAACAAGATCCACTACCCTGTTCGAATAACCCCACTCATTGTCGTACCAGCCCACGATCTTGACCATGCTCTTGTCTATGGTCATCGTCGAAAGAGCGTCAAATACACAGGAATAAGGATTGCCTATGATATCCACCGATACCAGCGGCTCTTCCGAATATTCCATTATGCCTTTGAGTTCTCCCTCAGCGGCCTTTTTCATCGCGGCGTTGATCTCTTCCGCTGTGACCTCTTTACCCAGTTCCGCTACAAAATCCACTACGGAACCATCCTTCACCGGAACTCTCATGGCCATACCGTTAAGCTTGCCGTTAAGCGCGGGGATTATCTTGCCAACCGCGACAGCAGCACCCGTTGTCGTCGGGATGATACTTTCAGCGGCCGCGCGGGCGCGTCTGAGGTCCGAATGAGGCAGATCCAGTATGCTCTGGTCGGTCGTGTACGCGTGGACCGTCGTCATAAGACCGTACTTGAGGCCGAAGGTATCATTAAGCACTTTTACCATCGGAGCAAGACAGTTAGTCGTACAAGAAGCGTTAGACACGATCTTGTCTTCGGGTTTAAGTTCATCGTCGTTGACTCCCAGAACGATCATGTTATCTATCGCGTCCTTCGGAGGTACTGTAAGAAGGACTTTTTTCGCTCCGGCTTCGAGATGAAGAGCTATCTTCTCTCTTGTCCTGAAAACGCCGGTAGACTCTATGACTACCTGCACGCCTTCTTTGCCCCAGGGAAGCTCAGCGGGATTCTTTATGCTCAAGATCTCTATCTCTTTACCGTTAACAACGATAGAAGTGTCCTTCGCCTCGACCGTACCGTTGAACTTACCGTGTACCGAGTCATATTTGAGCAGATGCGCGAGGGTCTTGGCATCCGTAAGATCGTTTATAGCCAAAACTTCGAAACCGCCTCTTTCCTGCATGATCCTGAACGCGGCTCTTCCTATTCTTCCAAATCCATTAATACCTACTTTGACTGCCATCTTTCCTCCTTGTGATTTTTAACTACCTGTATTTTAATAACACTTATTAAATTGAAGCTGGTATTATATAACCTTAGTGGAAAAGGTTCAATACTTTTTTACTAAAAAGTACAAAGGCAGGCCGGTTAGCCGAGAACCGTCCCTTTAGACAGGTTTTGGCCCCTCAGAAAGTCTTCCGCCGCCATGGCTTTCTTCCCTTCAGGCTGAAGAATATCTATTTTGACTGTACCTTTGCCGGTAGCCACTATGAACGCCCCTTCCCGTACCAATCCACCCTGAGGGAGAAGAGTCCCTTCGGGATCGTCAACGCAGGCGCCCAAAACACCTAACCTCTTACCATTAAAGAAGGTATAAGCTCCCGGCCAGGGTATCATCCCCCTCACCTGGGCAACTATTTTCTCTGCGGTGGAAGACCAGTCTATTTTTCCTTCTTCTTTATTAAGCTTGGGCGCGAAAGTGACGGCAGTTTCGTCCTGAGGCGTAAAGACTTCGCTGCCATCCTGTATCTGGGCCAGGGCCTCCAATAAAAGAGAAGCTCCTTCCTTCGAGAGTCTTTCGGACAGCGTGAGAGCGTTGTCGGAAGGATCCACATCCGACTCTTCCTGAAGTATTATATCCCCGGCGTCCATACGCTCGTTCATCCTGAACACGGTTATTCCGGTTTTCACCTCACCGTTCAAAATGGCCCGGTTGACCGGAGCGGCGCCCCGGTACGCGGGAAGAAGCGATGGATGGAGATTAACACAATATTTGGCGGGCAGACGCAATACCTCTTTTTTCAGGATACGCCCGTAATCTATGACTACGTAAACATCGGCTTCTATTTTCTCTAATTCCCCGGCGATATCCGTCGCCCCCTTGTTCTCAGGCTGAAGTATCTTCACCTCACCGGCGGCACTTGAGATCCATGCCTTCACCTCTGTAGGCTGCAGTTTCCACCCCCTGCCCTTGGGCCGGTCGGGTTGAGTGACCACCGCCGCGACTTCATGGCTGCTTGAGAGAAGCCCTTCAAGTGAAGGTATCCCGAATTTTCCTGTTCCGAAAAATACAATTCTCATATTGTGCTCACTCTAACGTGTCATTCCCGCGACACCGTGCACGCCAACTAGGCAAGCAGGTAAGGGGCCACAAGCCGAAGGCGCAGTGAAAGCGGGAATCCAATAGAATTAATACTTTTATTGGATCCCCGCTTAAATCATGCGGGGATGACGCCTTATCCTTTAACCCTGTTTTTACTTATTTATCTTCGTGACTTTCGCGCCTTCGAGCGTGAGATTATACATAAGCCCCTGCTGGTCAAAAACGAAAGCGATTACCGGTTTGTTGGTCTTTGACGTATCGATACTGCCGTCCGCCCCTATCGCTACTACGGTCACCGCCGCATCGGCTCCCACTTTCCATCCGGAAGCGTTCTCAAACTGGCTCAGCGCGGCGTCCGTCATATACGCGATTATTACCGACCTTTTCTGCAGGCCTATCTGGAGCCCCCAGGAACCGCCAACTATATTGTAATAACCTTTCGTCTCGTCATCTACCCGAAGAACGCCTTCTCCATATTCCGCGCCTATGCCGAAACCGCCCTTCATGATGCCCGGAAATACCAAAAGCCCCTTGGCGTCTTTGAGCACCGAGTCGGAACCCTTTTTCGACTTGAATACTTCCATAGTGGAATCCGCTTTAGTGTTAAGCACTGCTGCCGTAGCAGCGAACGAGTTTCCTACCATTGCCAACGCGACAAAAGCGGCCAGAATAACAGTTACTATAAAAAACTTCCTCATCTTACCCTCCCTTTGTTAAATAACTCTTTTAATTTTCGGATATTACCTTATACCATACTGTTGTATTTTTTCAAAGGCCGCGACAACAGCCCGCGTACTGCTACTTCTGATCAAGATAGCCTTCCCTGAGAACCGTAAATTTCCCGGTCTTAGTATCCAGGCCATAAATATTAAAATTTGTCTTTATGTCGAAACCTTCGCCGCGCGCGGCGAAGTTCAGCGAAGCCGACCCTTCCTCATCAGAACTTTTTATCCGATGGAACACGTTACACGGCCACGAAAGTATCGCGGGGCCGTCATGAATGACCTTTCCGCCGGTTTTTACGCATTCCGGCAATACTTCGAATGTTTCGGTGACACCATGCACGGCGGTATAAAGTTCGGTGGTCCTCTTGCCTCTTAATACCATAAGATGGTCCTGCTGATAAGGGTGCATATACCAGGGGCGATCCACACCCCCCAGCGGTCCGGGAGAAACAGCCCCTCCGTCGTGCACTACCCTGTCAACGCCCGAGATACATGAGACTATTTCCTCAGGAAGTATATCAAAAGAAACTCCTTCAGTCCTGCGAAAAGACGTCATAGGTATTATTTTATACAGCCCTTTTATTTCCATCGTCATAGTCGCTCTGCCTTCCTGTACATATCACAGCTTTTACTTCCACAAATTGGCCAGCGTGTCTTTCAGTTCTTTTTTCATGTTCCGCTGTTTTTCGGTGAGATCTTCAAGTATCTCCCTTTTCCATTCCAACGGAAAATAGTTTATAAAGCACCCATAAAGATCTCCCGTAAGCTTTTTCATCTCGATCGCGTATTCCAGGATATCTTTCTCCGTAGCCTGGGTAAGGAACGGGCAGGTATACAGGCCGTGGGCGATGGTCTGTTCTTCCAAGGTGTTTATAGCACTGCCGTCCGAAGCCTTAAGTTTCCATTTACTCACCATCACCGACAGCTGCTCCGCGTCGGCGTGTTCTTTGAGCGCCAGCTTTGAGCACAGTTTCTTTGACGCCTCGTCCGACAGCCTGAGGGCGGCCTCTTCAACAAAAACAGCGGCCCGCTCTTCCAGGCGCAGTGCCACATATAGTACATCCCGGAGCGACACCTCTCCCTTAAGCCGGAACACCCCGACGGCTATTTTAGACATCCGTTTTCCGCCCCAGATAAGGATCGCGCTAAGCGAGGCTACCCCCAGAAAAAGGCCCACGAGATCCGCCGCTATATCGTTGACGGATACCTTATCATCCACGATCTCTTTCAGCGCCATCGCCACGACAGACGCGACGATAACAAATACCAGAGTCCTGATCCACGTGAGACGATACTTCCTGCAGAACGGGTACAGTATCACCGCCCACGCGATGGGGATGATGAACGCTATGATCCCATGCGGCAAACTATCCGGCACTTTTCCTCCTTACATACTCATCGGGTCGATGTCCACCGCCATGAACACACCCGACCCTTTTCTGAAACCTTTAAGCGCTACCCGCAGTTTCTTCACCATATCTTCGCGGTCTTTTGACTTTATCAGAACGTTCCACCTGTAAAATCCCCGGAGCCTGGTCATCGGAGCCGGAGCCGGCCCCAGAATATCTATAGACGGTATCTTTTTCTTAAGAGTCTCCGCAAGACGCTCCGTTACCTTTATAACGTTATCTTCTATACGCGACCGTACTGTTATTTTGACAAGGCTTACGAACGGAGGGAACATAAGCTGCCTGCGGGACTCTATCTCACGGAGATAAAAACTGTTATAATCGTGTTTCACGGCAAGGTTGATGGCGTAGTGTTCCGGAGTGAACGTCTGGACTATTACTTCCCCTCCGCGATCGCCTCTGCCGGCGCGGCCGGCGACCTGTGTTATCAGGTTGAACGTCCGTTCTCCTGACCTGAAGTCCGGCAAATTAAGGTTGGCATCCGCCGATATTACGCCTACCTGTGTTACTTTGGGAAAATCCAGCCCCTTCGCTATCATCTGGGTGCCGACTATTATGTCTATCTTGTGATCCGTAAAATCTTTCAGCACCTTTTCATGCGCCCCTCGTTTCGACATGGTATCGGAATCCATACGCTCTATGCGCACACCCGGAAGTATTTTCTTCAGCTCCGTCTCCACTTTCTGCGTACCGGTCCCCCGGTACATAAGCTTTTCGTCTTTGCACAAAGGACACATCGCGGGCGGGTTCATCCTGCGGTTGCAGTAATGGCATATGAGCTCCGCTTTAGTCTGGTGAAATACCATAGGCGAATCGCATTTCGAGCATTTGAGTATGTATCCGCATTTGTGGCAATTGATAAAAGTGGAGTAACCTCTTCTGTTGAGAAAAATAAGCGCCTGCTGCTTTTTAGCTATATCTTTTTGAAGCCCCTCGGCAAGTACCCTTGAGACGACTTTCTTTCCGGTACGCGTATCAAACTCCATCCGCATATCCACGAGCTTTACTTTTGGCAGTTTCTTTTCCTCTACCCTCTGAGTAAGCTCGACAAGACGATACTCTCCCATCACCGTCTTATGATATGATTCCAACGACGGCGTGGCGCTGCCGAGTATGACGGGCGCACGCGCTACCCGAGCCCGTTCGATCGCGACCTCCCTGGCATGATATCGGGGAACGTCCTCCTGCTTATAGCTCGGTTCGTGTTCCTCATCAACGATAAATACCCCGGGGTCCTCGAACGGGCTGAAAACCGCCGACCGGGGGCCCACTACCATGCGGGCCTGGCCGTCTTTGATCCTTTTCCATTCCGTAAACCTGGCACTTTGAAGCATCCTTGAATGAAAAACAGCCACCTTGTCCCCGAACCTCGACATAAACCTCTCGACCGTCTGGGGAGTGAGGGATATCTCCGGAACAAGTACAACTCCGGTTTTTCCCTTGGAGAGGACATTCTCCATCGTCTGCAGATATATCTCTGTCTTTCCGCTCCCGGTTATACCGTGAAGCAGGAACACTTCGTGCCTTCCTTCGTCGACGCAGGCGTTGATCTCTTCAAGCACTTGTTTCTGTTCTTTATTGGGTTTATGCGGCAACGTGGGCACCACTTCGCGCGGCTCCTCTTTAATCCGGGACGTCATCGTCACTTTCCCGTGCTTCAACGCGCCGGGTATCATAGCTTCAAGCGCCTCACCCCACGAACAGTAATAATTATCCTTTATCCATTCCGCGAGACCGATCATATCTTCCGTGAATATGGGAGCTTCATCTATTACGTCCAGAAGTTCCCTGGGATCTTCCACCTGGGGCTGGTCCTCCATTTTGACTATATACCCTATCCGTTTTTCGTTGCGAAACGGTATGTGTACTCTCTTTCCGATCTCCGGAGGAAACTCGGCACCGGCAGGGATCTTGTACTGGAAGGTCCTGTCTATAGGTAAACTTGTGACTACTTCGACATATTTATTCATAATAATATCCAGTATGCAGTATTCAGTATTTAGTTACAAAAATAAAAGTGAAAATCGTCCTCCCCGCAAGTTCTAAGCGGGGATCTAATAAATGTCCACTTTTATGTGATCCCGGATATTCGCCTTCCGCCTTCGCCAAGGCTATGGCGGACAGGTTGGCGAATTCCGGGATGACGTTTTGATTCCCGCTAGAGTTTATCCTGTACCAAACTTGTTCTGGTACAGGGCGGGAATGACGTTAGGTTAGTCCCTGATCTCCCAATATCCTGATAACCTGGTCCCCAATACCCTGATCTCCTGATACCCTGTTCACTGTTTACAGTTTACAGTTCACTGTTTCCTGTATCCTACTCGCTCTTCTCCGGGATCTTGACGCCAAGTTCCTTAGCTATCGCCTGCATATCTTCCCAAACGTCTTTTTTTCCGGCGGAGTTGCGCAGAAGATACGCGGGATGATATGTCGGCATAAGTTTCGCGCCATGATAATCGTAAAACTTCCCGCGCAGTTTGCTTATAGATATCTCGCTATTAAGAAGCGTCTGGGCGGCGA
>JAVCCB010000085.1 GCA_030765685.1 Candidatus Tantalella remota
GAATATTCGGTCCCGGTAACCAGATACAGGCTGTTATTTATTATTTTATCCATAAAAAAACCCCGCGCTGCCGCACAGGGTCCTCACCTCCCTACGCTGGCATTATCCAGCTGCCACAACAATGTTTTTATTGCAGCAGTCCGCCATAGTTTTAGCGATGGCGGATCAGGTTAAACGGGTAATCCGCCTTCAACCGGCGGAACTCTCAGAGGCCGTACGCCCTCCCCGGAAACATCTGTCACAACTGATTAGACCATATATCCTTAAGGGTGTCAATATCTATGTAAAAGGCCCGAAACAGTAGTTTTTTATGGTATTTGGGAGGGCTTTTATATATAATCATTAGACAATAAACATATGACAACAAGGTCATATGAAAAGGAGCAATCATGAATCTAAGCATATGCAGTAAATGTAAAAAAACCGTACCTGTTGACCATAAACAGGAGAACGGAAAAGAATATCTTGTAAAGAAATGTCCGGAATGCGGCGAAACTACCGAACTTGTCTCTAACGACTCATCTCAGTACAACAGAAAACGCGACGCGATGAGCGGTGAGGATTATCCCGGCTGTTCTATGAACTGTCTTCAATGCACTCACAGGCTTCCGAATATCGTCTTTATCGAGACTACCAACCGCTGTAACATGAACTGCCCTATCTGCATCACGAACGTACCTTCGATGGGTTTTGAATTCGAACCAAAAATGGAATATTTTGAGAAGATATTCAAGCATTACTCGCAGTTCGAGTTCCCGCCTTCAATACAGCTTTTCGGCGGAGAACCTACGATGCGCGACGACATCTTCGATGTCATCAACCTGGCGAAATCCTACGAACTCTCAGTCAGGCTCGTCACCAACGGTCTGAAGATGGCCGACGAAGCCTATTGCGAAAAAGTTATGTCCTCAGGCGCGGCCGTCCTGATATCTTTTGACGGCCTGAAGCGAGAGATGTACGAAGCCCTCCGCGCTTCCGGATCGTATCTCGACATCAAGACAAAAGCATTGGAAAACATCTCAAAACGCAAAAGTGGTAAAGTCGTCCTTATGACGGTAATGGACAAAAACATGAACGGCGAAGATATGCCGCTGTTCCTGGATTACTGCTTAAAACATCCGCGGACGGTACGCGGGATCTTTCTCATGCCGCTTGCCCATGTATGGTCGGAGAACCGGCTTGATTATAAACCTGAAAGGACGACGCCGGAAGACGTCGAAAAGATAGTGGATGATTCTGTTGAAGGCGATGTAGAGTTCATCCCGCTCGGAGCTATGAACTTTAAGAACCTGGCCAGGATATTCAAAATAAAGAACATGCCTTTCGTGGGCGTTCACCCCAACTGCGAAAGTTTTACTTTACTTATGTCCAACGGCGAAAAATACATATCTTTTAACACTTATCTTAAGTACGACGCCCTATCATGGGTCAATGATATAAGAAAAGTCGACGGCAAAGGCAAGCGGTACCTCGAAAAACCCACAGGAGCCTGGGGAAAAGCCCTTCTGTCGCTTTCCGTGGCGGGCATTTTTATCAAACACGCTAACATGGGCGCTATAGTCGGCGCCAAAGGGTTTCAGGCGTTCTGGAAATGGATGCGGTTCTTCGGATCGCTTCTCACGGGAAAGAAGTTCAAGGACGTCCTTAAGGAGCAGACCCGGATAAAAGGCATCCTGCAGGTGCTCTTGCTCCCGTTCGAGGACGACTGTACGATAGAAAGCGAACGGCTTGAAAAATGTTCCTCCTGTTTCGCCTACATAGACACAGCCACTGACAGTATAAGAAATATCCCCTTCTGTATCTGGGAAAAGTACAAGAACGTCATAATGAAAGATATGGCTATAGCCTACAATAAGGACGGGTATACCAAAGGCCTTGAAGGCGAAACAATAAAAACCGGACAGGTGGTGGATAATGCTTAACAGAGACGTGAACGCGCTGTGCCCCAAGTGCAATAAGCAGGTCAAAGGCAGCATATACGAAAAAGACGGAAAAGTGTTCCTCCGCAAGGAATGCGCCGAAGACGGTATCATCGTAGATATGCTCTCATCTAACGCGCAGCTTTTCCGGGACAGGATGAGCCTGCTTGACCATGCCGCGCCGAACAAGTGCAGCATGGAGAAGTGCTCTCGCGGTATATTTAACTGCCCGGATCACGTAAGTAAGAAATCACCTCTCGCTTTTATCGAGATCACCACAAACTGCAATATGAGATGTCCCGTATGCTACGTGAACGCCGCGGAGAAAGGCCGTGACATGCCTTTTGAGGACATCTGCCGTATCATAGATACCATAGCCGACATGGACAAGGACACCCACGTCATCCTTATAGGCGGCGAGCCGACGATACATAAGGATTTTTTCAAGATACTCAAAAAGATCGAGTCGAAGGGGCTGATGAAAAGAACGTTCATCGCCACTAACGGTATCACGCTTGCCAACAAAGAGTTCTGCAAAAAAGTACAGAACGCGGGGATCAAAAAATTCTATCTGGGTTTCGACGGTACCGACCGTGAGGCCTGCGAAAAAATACGCGGGACTTACCTGGCTTACGATTCCGTCAGAAAAGCACTCGAAAACATACGCGAGAACGGAAAAGCGTGGATCATACTATCGATAACCGCGGTCCGGGATCTGAACGTCGAAGATATCCCCTCGGCGATCGAATTCGCTCTTGATAATTCCGATATAGTAAAAAGGATAATGGTCTCACCCGAAGTTTACTGCGGCAGGATAAACGAAAACGACGACCTTTCAGAGAACCGGCTTACCGGCGACTGCATAGAAGATTATCTCAGAAACACCCTGGGGATAAAAGTCGCTACGGTATCGATAAGCCTTTTCTTCACGCTCATAAAGCCCCTTAAAAGCATGGGTATCCTCGACTCCGAAAGCTGGATGGCGGGTATGCCGAGTCCTTTCTGCGGCCAGATGGGGCTTCTCTGGAAAAAAAACGACGGGAAGTATTTTTCCATCGTGGATTTTCTGGTCAAGAACGCGGCTGAAAAAGTATATGATCTTGGAAGACGTGCCGGAAAATTCGCAGAAAAAGTAGACCGCGTCAAAACTCGTCTTTCGGGGACAATCGCGGGGCGGATACTCTGGAAGGCCACCGTTTACCTGTACTTCATCCCGGCCTATTTCTTCATGATATTCAGCTATCTCAACAAAGGCAACCTCTTCTCCTTTCTCGGAGGGCTGATAATGGCCGGGTTTAATATAAAAAAGTTTAAGACGGAATTTTTCGGCAGAAAAATAGAACTTTTTTATCTTCTCGGGTCGGATAAGTTCAACTATATCTGGGACAAGATGCCGTACTGCCTTACGCATCATTACCGCATCCATCCTGATACGAACGAGGTCATAAAGCTGCCGGGTTGTTTTGTTTTTTCTTTCAGGGAAGAGTTAGAGAAAACCGCCGCGAAGTAACTAACTCAGTCATATCCTCTGGAGATCTATCTGGTTAAGTTCCGTATCCACAGAGATCACCCTCACTCTTATCTTATCTCCGACGGATACCACTTCATGCGGGTCCTTTACGAATTTATTACTCAGGTTGGATATATGGACGAGGCCGTCCTGATGCACTCCCACATCCACGAAAGCCCCGAAATTGGTGACATTGGTAACTTTTCCGAAAAGTTTCATGTCGGGTTTGAGGTCTTCGATCTCCGTCACGTCCTGCTCGAACTCTATGCTGCTGAACTCTTCGCGCGGATCAAGGCCCGGTTTCTTGAGCTCTTTGATTATATCCTGAAGCGTCGGCAATCCTACCTCATCCGTAACGTACTTTTTCGGGTTTATCTTTGATATATCGTCGGCGCTACCGATAAGCTTTTCAACTGGCACGCTGATGTCTTCGGCCATTTTCCTCACGATATAATAGCTTTCCGGGTGTATCGACGAATTATCAAGAGGCACTTTGCTATTACGTATCCTCAAAAATCCGGCGCATTGCTCGAAAGCTTTGTCTCCGAGCATGAACACTTTTAAGAGATCGTCTCTTTTCGTGAACGGGCCTTTCTCCTGGCGGTGCTTTACTATTTCCTTGGCCAGTGAAGAACCTATCCCCGCCACGTAAGAAAGCAGTTCTTTTGAAGACGTGTTGAGTTCCACGCCTACAAAGTTAACGCATGACTCGACCGACGACTGCAGGGACTTTCTGAGATACGATTGGTTGACGTCATGCTGATACTGCCCTACTCCGATGGATTTCGGATCTATCTTGACCAGTTCGGACAGCGGGTCCTGGAGACGACGGGCGATGCTTATCGCTCCGCGTACCGTGACATCAAGATCCGGGAACTCGTCTATAGCCACTTCTGACGCGGAATAAACGGAAGCTCCGGCTTCGGAAACGCTAATGACCTTGGTATCCGCGTAAGGGGTATCTTTTATGGTCTTCTTTACGAAAGACATGGTCTCCCTTGAGGCGGTACCGTTACCCACGGCTATAAGCTCTGTTTTATATTTTCTTATAAGCTTTAATATGGTTTCCCTCGAATCCTTAATATACTCCTGCGGCGAATGCGGGAAGATAGGTATATATTCCAAAAAACGGCCGTAATCGTCTATCACTACCACCTTGCAGCCTGACCTGAACCCGGGATCGACTCCCATTATCACTTTGTGGCCGGCGGGAGACTCCAGAAGAAGGTTTTTGAGGTTTTTCGAGAACACACCTATCGATTCGGCCTCAGCTTCCTGAAGCCTTTTGGAAAACACCTCAAACTCCAGAGAGACGGCTATCTTGGTATACGCCGCGTCTATCGCGGCCCACATGCCTTCTATCAGGACAAAGGTCTTGTCAGTAACGGCGCGCGACGATATATAGCTTACCGCTTCCTCTTTATCCAGCTCCAGCTTCCAGGATATCACCTTTTCGGTGGAGCCCCTTCTTATCGCGAGCAGCCTGTGAGCCGGCACGTCCTTGATATATTCGCGTGAATTATAATATTTTTCGAATTTGGATTTTTGCCCGTCCCATGCTTTCCGAACTTTCGTGACTATCACTCCCTGTTTCTCGAACAGGTCCCTGAGCTTGCCGCGAATCTCGGCGTTCTCCGCGATAAATTCCGCCACTATATCGACGGCTCCGGCAAGGGCGTCTTCGGGCGTCTCCACTCCTTTTCCGGGATCGACAAAAGCGTTCAGTATCTCCTCGCGAGTCTTGTCGGTCTCCTCCTGCTTTACGATGATACCCGCGAGCGGACCCAGCCCCTTCTCCCGGGCGAGAGAGCCTTTAGTGTTCTTCTTGGGTTTGTACGGAAGGTACAGGTCTTCAAGGAGGTTCTTATCCCTGCATTTTATGATCTTGTCTTTAAGCGCGGGATTAAGCTTGCCCTGGGAATCTATTGTGTTAAGGATAGTTTCTTTGCGTTTTTCAAGGTCGGCGTAATAATGCAGCTTCTCCTCTATGGCGCGTATTTTCCTTTCGTCCAGGCCGCCGGTCTTCTCTTTTCTGTATCGGGAGATAAAAGGCACGGTACCTCCCGAGAGCAAAAGCTCGACGGTGCTCACTACGGGACCCACCTCGATGGAAAGGTCTTCTGTTATATTCCTGTATATGGAAGAGGAATCAGGAGTGTATACGCTCTTTTTAACGGTGTCAACGCTCACTTTATCTTACGCGCTCCCGGTAGAACGGCCTCGATCACCTTCGGCATCTGGCCATAAATATTCTGGTAGATATCGTTAAACCTGTCTTTTCCGCCGGCGAACTCGAACGCGAGGGGCATTGCCTCTTTCGCGCGGGCGGTCATCATCCGGGATATGTTCTGTATATCCCACTGCGCGTGGGCGTCTTCCCGGAGCCGTGATATGTGATAGAGTTCCCTCGCGTTAACCTTAATAAGCACCCTTTTTCTGTGCGCATTCGTGAGAATATACGGCGCCGCTAGGGGACTTTCCTTTCTTATCTTCTCGTACACCTCAACCGTTTTGTCGGCTATCTCGCGAAAATACGGTTCCATTCCGATCTCTTTTACCGATTCGGGAACGGTTATGCCCAAAGAAGGATCATATTCCTGCGATGTTATCGTCGCCATGCGATGCCTTTTAAGCTGGCCGAAACAAGCGGACGAAAGGACTATATTGAACGTCAGGTTCGCGTACTCGAACTCCCTCAACATGGAATCATAAAACTGCATGTTGCGCCAAGCCACCTTAAAGATCTCCTTTTTCTGGTCTTCCAGCATACCCTTCACCGCGACTTTACACTGGTCATAAGAAAGATCCGACGAGACATGTAAGAGCGACGCGGAGAGAAGGTCATCGCCTTCCGGCGTATACTCTACAAGTTCCACTTCCCCCACCTCTCCGGCGGACGGTTCAACCGTCAGTTTAGCGGCGAGTTCCTTGAGTTCCGGATATGTCAAAAGGTCCCTGTCGTTAGCTTCGTTAAAAATAACCACCGACGGAGCGACTTCGGATACTTCCCGGTAAAGCGCTCTACCGAGCTCTTTCACTTCGGCGAGCGGATGCGACGCGAACCTCCTCAGAAGAAGTTCCATATTACGCGCGTTTATCGTCTGACCTACCTGGGCTTCGGTGGCAAGAGCCGTAATATACCTGGCGTCCTCTTTAGCCCAGCCTTCGAGCATATTATGTTTTTTTGGATCGGTGGCAAGATCGGAAAATTTTTCGAATACGTGTTTTTGCAGTTTTTGCAAAAGCTTCGCATACGCTTCATTCTGCAGGCGCACCATGCCTGTGAAGTCCTTCTCAAGCGAGGTACCTTTTATCTCGGCGGGAACGACAAAATCCTTATCGAGGGTTATATATCTCTGAGATTTTTCCGTATAGGCGCACAGGCGGAACTTCTCCACTTCTTCCATCACTAGTCGCGATACCCCGATTATGTCCAGATTGAAGACCGCGTGTTCGGCGACGGAATGATGCCCCATCTTGAATATTATGCTCGTGTTGGATCTGCGGGACTTTTTCACTTCCTTCCGGGCGTCTTTTCTTATTTCGTCAATAGGCCTGGGGTCGCGGCTGATACGCGCGTATGCCGCCGAGATGACTTCAGGAGTTATATCTTCCCTCTTGCCCGCCTTATCTTCAAGTTCCTTCAGAACCGACGTATCGACATTGTATCCTGCTAAACTTACTTTCATGGGTGTTCCGTCCTTATAGTATTATCTACGCGATAAGTAATTAAAATCTGTGGAATAACCGCCGCCTGAGGCGGTAACATCCTCATAATATCATATACATCCTTAAATATTCAATAACTTATTGGGCGCACCCTTTTGGGAACAATTCGTAATGCCAAATGACAAAATCCAAATAACAAATGAAATCCAAATAACTAAATCCAAAAGGAGCAGTGTTTTTCGGATTTAGGATTTAGTAATTCTTTTGGGTTTTGGGCTTTGGATTTTGGATTTATGCTTTAATTAACCGGATTTATGCTTCCGCCAAGTTGCTATAGCATTCCGCCATATCCTCATGGACAGCTGCTCTGAAAGAGAGACTTACGAGATTGCCGTGTTTGTGTTGATTTTAAGCACGTTATACATTACACTATATTCATTAGATAAAACTCCTAACTTACCAACAAAATATGGTGACTTATGAAAAAACTGCTGCTAATTATTCTATTATTTTCCGTCTGCGCTACTATCTCGGCCGCCTATGAAGTAAAACGCACACCTGAGGGTGAACAGGTCGTTTTAGATGAATACAGGGCATTGACCGTGTTCAGGGACGAGGCCATCGGGGTAGACGATATAATCTGCGCGTACCTGGACTCTTCACATCTGGAAAAAGAAGGATTCAACATCGCGGAATGGTACTATCTGCGCGAGATGGATGAAAATGATGTAACTATAGCGCTCGAAAAACTGAATTTGAGGCTCCCTTCGTTCGCAGGCGCTAACGAAGACGTCTCGACCTTTACCGTACCCGTCAGGGGCAAAACAGAAAAAACAGGTGTTTTCCGGGTTCACGGTATAACTGTCAGCATAACCGTGTCAGATAATGGTAACCTCTCCGCGAAGATAGCGGAATAAAACTGAGTTTAGATATTATACCCGCTACTCCTTCCCATCGTTGAAATCCAAATGACAAAATCCAAAACCCAAATGAAATTCAAAATCCAAATGATAAAACACATAAAACCGAAAAAAATTACTGTTTACCGATTAGTACCATTATAGATAAAAATAGAAATGCATATTTTGAATTTAATGATTTGGGTTTATTTTGAATTTTGGGCTTAGAATTTTGGGTTTACACTCTAATCCCGGGAATCTGTTTACAGTTTACCGTTTACAGTTCACTAACTAGCGCCCAAGAACTGGTTATTTACTCCTGTATCTCAATGTCGCGAATGTACAACCCCTTGCCTTTCTCCGTAGCTATAGCCTGCTCTCCACATAAGGGACAATTGAATTTGCTTTTTTCGTATTCAAAAGTCTTATCGCACTTTTCGCATTTAAGACGCGCTCTCTCCGAACTAACCACAAGTTCCGCGTTCTCCGCGAGCGTACCTTTTGTGAGGTCTTCAAAATAAAGTCTTATCGATCCTTCTTCAAGCCCTGAAAGTTCGCCCATGACAAGGGCTATTCTGGTTATTTTCGCCGCGTTATTGCTTTCGGCGGCCAGGACCGCCTGTTTTACTACCGCCTCCACTATGTGATATTCATGCATCGCAAAACACTTCCTCCTTTTGTCCCTGTACAGGGCCGGCGTACCGGCTGTCCATGTTCAGGCACTTTTTGGGGCAGTTCTCCACACAGGCTCCGCAAAAAATACACCTTCCCCTGTCGATCCGCCATGTCTTCTCATCCTTTTCTACCGTGATAGCTCCCGGCGGACATTTCCTCTGACATACCCCGCAAAAGATACAGTTCTTTACCTCTATGGAAATACTGCCGCGGGTGTTCTTATAAAAAGGACGCGACGGGGAAATACTGTATTTCTTTATGAAATGTCGTAAAGAGAAGTGTTATCGCGCCGAGTCCGATGACGAGCGACGATACCCTGACCACGGCACTGCGCCATTTGTCGCTCTTCCGCGGCAGAAGCACTGCTGCCGCGGCGAGCGGGAACACTATGAGGAAGACTAATATCTGCATTTTAAGGCATGTTATGACAAAATAACCGGACTAAACGATTTCCGGGACGGATCCGGGACCCTCTTTCTCGAACCCGTTGTTCATGAGGGACGCTATGGTAATACCTTTGAGCTCTCCAGCCACATATCCTTCCATATGATCAAGTTTTTCTTTAAGATAGCAGGTATTAATATAGGGACAGACCCTGCCCTTAAAAAGATGTTCGGTAAGATGGAATGGGCCCTGAAATATAACGACAAGATTGAACACTGTGATATTTTCCGGATCCCTGATCAGTTTGAATCCTCCACCGCGCCCCTTGAAAGACTGAAGTATACCTTTTTTATTAAGTATCTGCAGTACCCTTCTTAAGTAAGCTTTAGGCATCTCAAGCTCCTCGGTAAGATCCCGGACAGTGACTATTTTTTCTTTCTTCCCGGCAATGCACGTCAAAGTCCTTATCGCGTAATCGGTATCTCTTGTTATCATCTTCATTTGAATATCACCCCTGTTTCTGCTGACCAGAATAAAAGATCAAGTTCGACCATTGGTATACCTATTCTGTCTGAAAATCGTCTAAGTCTGCCCTCCAGGCTTAAATACCTTTTTTCCGTCAAAGTCTTCGGTACTTCTTTTATGATCCCGAATCTTATCATGTTCTTCAGGATATGAACGTCCAGTATCGCCAGGTCCCTTCCGAAACCTATGTTCCTTAAAAAATGACTGGCTTCTTTAAACCCTATCCCCTTCACGTTCCGGACCAGCCAGTGCCTCGTGGCAGGGATATCATCTTCGTCTATCCTGCCTTTTATCCTGATACCGCGTTTTTCGGTAAAAAGATCGCGCGTTTCAACGATATAGCGAGCCTTATTGTTCGGGAACCGCACGGCTTTGAGGCCTACCCTTATCTGCTCCGCGCTGCCTTTATAAAGAACACCGCTTTTCACAAGTCCCGCTACGGCTTTATCACACTGGATCGCGCTGGACTGGGGCGTACAGATACAAAAACAAAGCTCACTGAAGATCCTTTTTTCCGATTCTCCCCAGACAGCCTCGAACTCTTTAAGCCTCTTTTTTATAGCTCTTTTCTGTCGCTGGTACTCGCCTGCTAATGCCTTTTTCATGATACATATTCAATAAGCTTCTTCGCGATGCTAATATGCATGATCTCATCATCACGTATATCGGTCAGCTTTTTTCTGATATCCTCATCCTTTACCTGATCAATAAGATGTTCATAGAAATGCTTTGCCCGCTCTTCGTAGGTCAGTATCTTCTGAAACTCTTTGAGCAGCATCTCAGTATTCATTTTTTCCCCCTGCCTCCACCTGGGATATCATATTCTCGACAGCTTCTTTATGCCTGGAAGAATCCCGGTACAGTACTGACAAAAGTTTCTTTATATCTTTTCTCTTTGCCTCATCAAGCCCCTCGGTCTCATCGACCAATGCCTGAGAAAAGTGCGTAAACAGGGTCACCATGCCCTCTTCGACGTATATCAGCTCGTTAAGCGATGCTATAAGTCTTTCTTTTATCATCATAAAACGGTCACCACGTTTCCTTTATCCTGGAAATGTAATTAAAAACTTTGAGGGTCGCTTTCGCCCCCTCGCCAGCGGCTATTATTATCTGTTTTTCGGGAACATCGGTCACGTCTCCGGCAGCGAACACCCCGGGGATATTGGTCTCATTACAATTATTTACCTTTATCTCCCCGACATCGTTCTTCTCTATATCGCTTTGAAAAGAGGTATTCGGGACAAGGCCTATCTCGACAAATACGCCCTGAACGGAAAGTTCTTTTTCCTCTCCGTTTTCCAGATATTTTACCCTCTCGACAAATTTGTCTCCCTCCACGGACTTAACAACAGAATTATTGATCACCGTTACATTGCCGGCTTTCAGCACTTTCTCGCGCATTATCGGGTCGCCTCCCAGGGCGGGAATATCGTTTATCATGTAGATCTTCGGAGATATTTTTATAAACTGGAGGACCGCTTCAAGCGCGGAGTTGCCTCCCCCAACGACTACGACGTCCTTGCCCGCGAAAAGCGGCGCGTCGCAGGTGGCGCAGTAGGCCAGCCCTTTGCCCCTGAATTCTTTTTCTCCGTCAACGCCGAGTTCTCTGGCTTTTTTCCCGGAAGCTATTATGACTGTTTTTGACAGGTAGGTGTTCTTGCTTGTAGTGGTCTGGATGTTGTTGTCTTTTTTCTCGATAGCCGTCACGGGTTCATTCTCCCGCACTTCGACTTCATATTTTTTGATATGTTCCTCGAATTTCATCGTGAGCTCTACCCCCGTGACAAACTGGTATCCTGTATAGTTCTCGATGTCCCCGCTCCATACGGTCTGCCCTCCGATATCCTCGGTAACAACGAGAAAAACCATTTGTTTGCGGGCGGCATACACGCTTGCCGTTATTCCCGCGGGGCCGGCTCCAACTATTATGAGGTCATATATCTTATCCATTGGCTTCCTTAAAAAGACAGCTGTATTGAAAGATGCTATTACGAAATACCGAGGGCCTGGGAGATCTTTTCCTTCTCAAACCCTACTATTATCTCGCCGTCTATATCAATAACAGGTACACCCATCTGGCCCGACTTATCCACCATCTCCTGCACTCTGTTATTATCTTCGGCAACATCGACGTTCTCGAATTCAATACTGTTCTCGGTCAGATATTCCTTGACCCTTACGCAATACGGACATGTGGGTGTTCCATATACGATGACATTTTTATCCATTCATACCCTCCCGGAGTTTAAAGTTGACCCGCAAACTCCTCCAGCTTTTGGAGATGTTCCTCCTCCTGCTCAAGGAGCGCGGCTACCAATGCCTGGCCGGATGCCGGGACCACTTTTTTGATGCCGTCAAAAAACAGAATAGAATCCTTTTCAAATTTTATTCCGATCTCGATAGCTTCCGCGTCGCTTTTGACACTTTTCCCTATCTCTCTTCCGACATCCGCCTGCGTAAACACATAGCCGCTCGCCAGGGCGTTCATATAGGCGAAGTATTCTTCCGGATAAGCCTCGGCAGGTTCGTATTTATTCACGGAAGCTAGAAGGTCCAAAAAAACATCTATATGCTTTTCCTCCGCGTCCGCCAGATACCGGAAGATCTCTTTCGCTTTTTCACTTTTCGAGTTAGCGACGACCTCTTTGTAAAAGTCCCTGCCGTTCTTCTCGATCTGTATACCTATCTCCACTATCTCGCTTCCGGAAAAGATATTACCCATGACCCCTCCTTAAAAGAATCACCTTTTTATTAATAGTTCTCAGCCAGCACTTCATAGTGTGCCTGGGGATGCAGGCACGCGGGGCATACCTCCGGAGCTTCCGGGCCCTCGTGCACATACCCGCAGTTGCGACAATGCCACTTTACAGGCGCGTCCTTTTTGAAGACCGTACCACCCTTAACATTGACCAGAAGAGCGCGATACCGCTTTTCATGCTGCTCTTCTACTTCCCCTATCTCCTTGAAAGTGGTTGCCACGTCATCAAGTCCTTCTTCAGCCGCCTTGTTGGCAAAATCTTTGTATATCATGGTCCATTCCATCTTTTCGCCGTCCGCCGCGGCTTCCAGGTTCTCGGCAGTGGTACCTATTTTTCCGGCAGGATAACCGGCGGTTATTTCCACTTCGCCTCCTTCGAGGAACTTGAAAAACCTCTTTGCATGCTCTTTTTCGTTCTCGGCCGTCTCCAGAAATATAGCAGCTATCTGCTCGTATCCCGCTTTTTTGGCGGCACTCGCGAAATACGTATACCTGTTCCTTGCCTGTGATTCTCCCGCGAATGACGCGAGAAGATTTTTTTCAGTCTGTGTTCCTTTTACACTTGCCATCTCTTTCACCTCTTCCTTTATTTTTAATGAAACTAGGGTTTACACGAACACCGTGAGTATAAACCCTATAGTCGAATTAACCCCGCCCCTTTGGCAGTTTCTTTTTCAATAACTTCTTTTTACTCCTTTTTTCCAAATGCCCAAAGGGGCTGGGTAAGTGCGGCTTTGTAACTTATGTTCACTTTGTTTCCGCCTTCGCTAAACTATTTAGATAGCATTTAGCTACGGCGGACTTTGCCATAAGTTACAACCTTCCTTACGCCTTCCACAACATGTGCACCGTGCAAAACTCGCGGACTTCCACGATATCATCTTTTGATACGCAGCAGAAATGAGCTTCCGGCGCGTCTCCGGGCTTAAGCTCCGCCCTGAGAACATTATCTTTAGTGAGCACCTCAATGAACTTGATATAATGAGCATCTTCCATCGGATGTGCCACACTGCCAACTTTTACTTTTATACATACGTCCTCTTCTCCGCAACAGTCACAGGAGCTGGTAGCCTTCCCTGTCTCTTCTATCACCGGAACGTGTTTTTCTCCTCCAACATCCTCTGTTTTGGCTTCCATCTTACCCATAGGCTGACCGCAGCAGACAAGCGCCGGGGCGCCTTCGTTCGCTATTTCAACTATGTTACCGCATATTTCGCATCTGTAAAGTTCTCTTAAAACTGTCATGAGATTGCCTCCTTAACTTTCTCTTTTACACTTTCAAGCACACTTGTTGACGGTACATATTCGGCCTTTATCGGCTCGGCCACATCAAATCCGCAGCTTTTAAGTATTTCGTCTATCTGTCCGATACTCTGCCCGCCCCATCCATACGATCCGAAAGCGAGAGCCTTTCTGTTCTTCGGCGCCAGACCTTTCATATATGTCAGAAAGGCAGCAACTGTCGGCAGCATCCCGTTATTTAACGTGGGCGATCCTACAAAGATATACTCGGCGGTCAAAAGCTGTGTCATTACGTCCGAGATATGCGTCGTCTGCAGATGCGCCATTTGTACTTCGATGTTTTTTTCCTCAAACGCGTTCTCTATGGACTTCGCGATCTTTTCCGTCGACCCCCACATGGTATCGTATACAATGACCGCCTTGTGGTCCTGTTCGTTTGCAGACCATTTTTTGTACAGTTCTATAATCTCCGGTATGTGCTTACGCCAGATAAGACCGTGACTCGGGCCTATCATGTCTATATCAAGTCCCGCGACCGCGGCCAGAGCTTTCTGAACCTGATTACCATACGGCAAAACTATGTTTGCGTAATATTTAGCCGCCTCTTCCTGGAGGATGTCCCAACCGAACTCATCATCGAACCTCTCGGACGAGGCTATGTGCTGGCCAAAAGCGTCATTCGGAAGAAGCAGTTTGTCTTCCGGAACATATGTCGCCATGGAATCCGGCCAGTGGACCATCTGGGTAAGAACGAACCGGAGGATCCTCTTACCTATCGTGACTTCATCGCCGGTATTCACAACCTGGATGTTCCAGCCGTCGGTGTCATAATGTTTTTTAAGACCTTTTTCTCCGTTGGGAGAAGTCAACACGGTAGCGTTGGGGCAATGTTTAAGTATTTCCGGCAATGCCCCGGAATGATCCATCTCAACATGATTACATACCACGTAGTCTATCGTTGACGGGTCTATTACACATTTTATCCTTTCAAGCATTTCCTCGAACAGGTAATGCTTGACCGTGTCTACAAGGACTACTTTCTCGTCAACAATGAGGTAAGAATTGTAGGTGGATCCTCTCTGGGTGAGGTAGCCGTGGAAATTTCTGAGATCCCAGTCTACACCACCCACCCAGTGGATATCTTTTTTTATCTCGATTGGTTTCATGGCAGTTTCAGATCACGCGCCTTCGGCGGCGGGCGGAGTAAACACCCTCTTCCCGAGTTCCGAATCGATCATGTAAAGACCGTTGCCCGCGCTACCCATAAGCTTCATCTTCTGGAGTATGTCAGAGGCATTAGACTCTTCTTCCACCTGTTCGGTAACGAACCACTGCAGGAATATCTCCGTGGCGTGGTCCTTTTTCCTCTTTCGCGATATCCACCAGATTATTGATGAGGCCGGTGACTATCTTCTCATGCTCCAGCGTTTTCTTGAACAGATCCTGCGCGGACAAAAAATCCTGCGGCGGCTGCTCTATATCCAAAAGCATCACTCTTCCGCCCTGCTGGTTCACATAATCATACATCTTTTGAGCGTGGCTCAGCTCTTCCTGTACCTGTATTCCGAACCAGTTAGCTATCCCGCTCAGCCCCTCGGACGTCGCGTAGCTGCCCATGCCGAGATAAAGGTATGATGAATATATCTCCCTGTTTATCTGGGCGTTTATCGCGTTTATCATCTTATCGCTTAACATCGTTTTCTCCCTAAACTTGTTCAAACTGATCTTTTCCAACGCCGCATTCGGGACATACCCAATCTTCGGCGAGATCCGCGAACGCCACATTACCGTTCTCTGCCGGATCGTAAATATACCCGCAAACCAAACATCTGTACTTTTCCATGATTTCCTCCTTTCAGCTAGGTGTTAGCATCTATATTATAGAAATAATATTGCCCTGGTGTCAATTTATAAGATAACTTTACACACCCTCTAAAAAATAACCCCGCCTTTTTGGCGGGGTCATTAATCCGCTCTGCCAAAAGGGCGGGGCTATTCAGTATTAGCTCAGACAGTTTTACGTCATGCCAGGGACCATGTACTGCAGCCTTCTTTGCAATGCGACACTGGGCGCAGCATAAATTTCACTGTAATAGCCATTAGCGTCTCCTCCCTGTTTAGATGTTATAAAGTTCTACTGGCATAGCTTACCCTATGTTTTTAGCAAGAATAAGTTTTCCCAGTAGAGTGTGACACTTTTTCCCCTTCATTCACATTGTATTGCTTCCTGTCCCCGAACTCTTCCCTTTTACCTTTGTTCCAGGACTGGACCGGACGAAAAAAACCCGTTACTCTTGAAAAAACTTCGACTTCGCACTTTCTTTCTTCCATATCCCCCCCCATTTTTAATAAAACATTACTACTCTGCTGTCTTTATCATGACCAGCATCATCTTGAACTTCTCCTGCGCTTTTAAAGAATGCGGCTCATTAGCCGGCATGATTATCATCTCACCGCTTTTTACCGTCTGAGGTTTCCCGGAGATCGTGACCTCTGCCTCGCCATCGACCACATTGACCAAAGCATCAAAAGGAGCCGTATGCTCGCTCAGCCCCTGTCCCTTGTCAAAAGCGAACAATGTGACCGTGCCTATCCCCTTATCAATAACCGTCTTTGATACCACCGATCCGTCCTGATACTCGAGAAGGCCTGCCACGTTTAAAGTTTTTCCTGAAAGATCAGACATGTTTTTCGCCCCTTTATTATTTTACCTGTACCCATTCTTCCTTAAGTATGTCGCCCTTGATGCCCACTTGTATATGTTTTATCGGCACCGACCGTTCGGCTTTCTGCGCTGCCTGTTTAACGAGCACTAAAAGCCCCGAACAACAAGGCACTTCCATGGTCATCACCGTCAGGGTATTTACCTGGGCCTGGTCTATCATGGCTATTATCTTATCGAGATATATATTCTGGTCTGTATCAAGCTTCGGGCACGCTATCGCCAGACTTTTCCCTTCAAGAAAATCCTTATGGAAATCCGCCAGAGAATATGCCACACAGTCCGCGGCGATCACCACGTCTTTACCCTGATAATAGGGTGCGGTCGGCGGTATCAGATGAAGCTGGACAGGCCACTGCCTGAGCTGTGACACTCTCTGACCATCTTCTTCAGCCATAGCCACGGGTGCTGGAAAATCCATGACCTTTGACCCCGGACATCCTGAAAATTGTTTAGTATCCATCCCTTTATTTCCTGTGACCTCGTCAACAAGATCGGTTTCTATATCTTTTTTTCTTAAGACCTCTATTGCCTGTTTGAGAAATTCTTTTTCTCCGTGTTCCTTAAGGTGTTCCAGATGGGCTTTAATGGTATTCCTGCCCTGCTTTACTATATTCACCATTACTTTTTTTTCGTCGTACGCTTCAGTTTCTCTTTCCTCTATGGTTATCGCCCCTTCGGGACAATTCCCTATACAGGCTCCGAGACCGTCACAAAAAAGATCGCTTATGAGGCGCGCTTTGCCGTCTATCATCCGCAAAGCCCCCTCCGGACAGTTCGGTATACATTTCCCGCAACCGTTACATTTCGCTTCGTCGATATTTATTATTTTTCTTTTAGCCACTTTACTCCTCTTTAAACTTCAACCACTCTTACCACTTGAGAAGTATATTACAACAGTGGCTATACATTTTTTCATAACCATTCACTTTAAGTTTTACTTCCATACTTAAATGATACCATATAAGTATCATTAGTCAAGCAAATGTATGCTATTTTTTCGAATAAAGGTCCCCTAAACCGCTGCGGGATCCACCCTCCCTATCATATCTGCTATGTCGCTGTCAGCGTCGGCTATCGGCTTGATATCAAATTTCTCCACAAGAACAGCCGCCACGTTCGGCGAAAGGAATGCCGGGAGCGTCGGGCCGAGCCTGATGCCCTTTACTCCGAGGTGAAGCAGCGCCAGAAGCACCGTTACCGCTTTCTGCTCATACCACGCTATATCGAAAGCTATCGGCAAGTCGTTGATATCCTCAAGCTCAAAAACTTCTTTCAGCTTTAGCGCTATCACAACCAGAGAATAACTGTCGTTACACTGGCCCGCGTCGAGGACTCTGGGTATCCCTCCGATGTCACCGAGGTTGAGCTTGTTATATCGGTATTTGGCACATCCGGCTGTCAGGATGATAGTATCTTTCGGAAGCTTTTCCGCTACTTCCGTAAAATAGTTTCTTCCGGGCTGCCTGCCGTCACAACCGGCCATAACGACAAATTTCTTCACGGCGCCTGACTTTACCGCCTCGACTACTTTGTCCGCGAGAGCAAGCACCTGGTTATGCGCGAACCCTCCGATTATCTCGCCCGTTTCCAGTTCTTTCGGCGAAGCGCTTTTTTTAGCCAATTCTATAATAACTGAAAAATCCTTCGCCCCGTCACCTATTCTGTCCGGTATATGGGCAACACCCGGATATCCCGCGGATCCCGTAGTGAATATCCTGTCTTTATAAGGATCTTTTACCGGAGTGATGCAGTTGGTAGTCATCAAGATGGGACCGTTGAACGATTCGAACTCCTCGCTCTGATGCCACCATGAACTCCCGTAGTTTCCGGCAAGATGTTCGTACTTTTTAAATGACGGATAATAATTCGCGGGCAGCATCTCGCTGTGCGTATATATATCCACTCCGCTGTCTTTTGTCTGTTCAAGAAGCTCTGCCAGGTCCTTGAGATCGTGTCCTGAAACCAGTATCCCGGGATTGCTCCTCACTCCAATATTGACCTTCGAAAGTTCCGGATTCCCGTATGTGGTGGTATTCGCCTCATCCAAAAGAGCCATGGTCGTAACCGCCACCTCTCCCGCCTTCATGACCATACCAACCATCTCATCAACACTAAGGTCTTTAGTAGTAGAGGTGAGCGCTTCCGCTAAAAATGAATATATCTCCTGCTTCTCAAACCCCAGAACAGAGGCGTGATGGGCGTACGCGGCTATTCCCTTTATACCGTACGTCAACAGCTCCCTTAGAGATCTTACATCCTCATTATCAACGGACAAAATACCGATCTCCGTCGCTTTCTCATCCAGATCGCTATCAGCTTCAGGAGACCACACTACTGAGTCATGGCTCCCGGAGGTGTCTTCAACGGCAAATTCTGCCTTGATCTGATCCCTTATTTTCAGCCCTTCATTTATATAGCCTTCGATCCTTTCATCGCTAAAATTACTGTTAGTGATGGTTGAAAAAAGAGCCTCAGTTATATATCGTCCTGTTTTAGTATCCAGGGCTTTTTCTCCTCCGGCACTTTCCGCCGCTACAGATATCCCCTTAAGAACGTATATTAAAAGATCCTGCAGGTTTGACGTGGCCGCTTTTTTGCCACAAGCCCCTGCGGCCGCATTGCAACCGGTATTATTCAAAGCTTCCTGACACTGATAACAAAACATACCCATTTTCTCTCCTCTTTTTGTTTTCTATTCTTACCCTCTAAATTACTTGTCCTATTACTCTAATTCTCTCTTCTTTGTTTCCCCAATACTCTATTGTAGTCTTATTTCCATTTATCGCACCTTATATCTCACAGTAATGATATCATATTAGTATCATTTGTCAATAGTTATTTTAGCCCCCTCCAATAGAGACGTCATTCCCGCGCGACCGAGAGGCAAAGGTCCCCGAGAAAGTGCCGAAAGCCAGAGGGCTTCGACGAAGCGGGAATCTAGACGTCATCCCGGAATCCGCGGCCTGTCCGCCATAGCCTTGGCGACAAAGTCCGCCGTAGCCAGATAAAACCTGAACAGCTTGGCGAAGAAGGGGTCTACGGGGGTCTACGGGGACGTTTGTTGTTTTAAATTTAGGCCGTAAAAATTTTTAATCCTAGACCTGTCCCTTTCCAGCATATATGCTGCTGTTAACCATATTCGTACTACATGATTAAGGATCTTGGCGGGGATTTAGCTTTTATCTGTACTTTTTCGCTGGGGACAGGTCTAGGCACAAAATCAGGGACGGGTGTGGGATTAAAGTGAGAAACGTCCCTACATATACAATCTATAGATACAAAAAACCCCGCTGATAAAAAAAAGGTTTTTGCGGGGTTTTTGTCATACGCGCAACTCACGCATACGTATAAATCTATGGCCTTACCTCTCAAATAAGCTTCGTTTCTCCTAACTATTAAAGTATATCATATAAAATCCGATTTGGCAAATTTAAGGGGAAGATTTTTTTTCAGGCAAATCGGTCTTACCTGTGTTTAAGCGGAGAAGATGTGTCTCGGGAATCCCTTTTCGCCTATTTAGCGACGCCTGTCTTCCTTAAAATTGTCATCATGAGGCACCAGTTGGTAAATGCCGACTGGAGAAGATTGATCCCGACAAAAGCGGTGAACCATAACCATTTCAAGTTTACAAAATAAGCGAGCAACAGGCTTGCCAGAATAAAAAATCCCGCCAGGGCCCTTAGTGTTCTTTCCATATCCATGACATACCTCCTAAAAACTATACCTTAATCTTGCATAAACGTTCTTATTTTTCTGTATGCTTCCGAATTCCGTCCATGAGTCCCTCCCCCACGCGAGGTTACCCCCAACAGTCAGGGTCCATGCGTCCGTCGCGTTCCATGTGAGAGACGGCCGGGTATAAACATCAAGATCCGACGGTGAGAAAAATGTGAATACCGTGAATTTGATAGTCTGGTTCGCGAAAAACTTGGTTATCCTGTGCGTTATGGTATGACGAAACTCCTCCCACCTGTAGTCTGCCGGAAGAAGAGCTTTTTCATACTCGGCATAATCAAGAGTCTGTTCGAGATAATACTGGAACGACATACTAAGGTCATTACCAAGATCTTTTTCATACCCCGCGAGATATTTCATCCTTGAGTTCTGTATCGTCCGAATATCCCCTTTGGGATCTTCCGGCGAATAATAATATGACACTTCCAGATTGCCTATGCCCCACAACACCGGGCCTCTTACGCTTCCCCCGTAATCGTCAAGGCGTTCGTAATATATTTGATGCGCCCTTTCGTCCTTGTAGCTCCTCGGGCTCGGGTCGAACCCGCGATAATAATAAAGCGCGCCTTCATAACTACCGAAATTCCGATATATCCTTCCTGTATAAATAAAATTTTTGGCGCTCTTTGACGGATCGACTATATCCCTTTCAGCGTTGACTCCCGCGATACCGCCCTGAAAACTGTCAAAAAAACTTACCCTGTAGCCGGTCGGTACCGTATCCGGTTCAAAGAACGGGATACAGATAAGATCTATATTAAACCATTCCGGATAGAGCATCACGCGCACAGCATCGTTCGGCTTTTTCAGATATTCGTCGTCCCGGCCGATAAAGAACGAAACAAAATCCTTCGGAAAAAGATCGTTTAGGAACAGATAGTCTCCCGTACCCCATGTAAGTATCTGCCTACCAGCCTTGATATCCATTATGTCCGTAGGCGTCATAGAAACGTTCAACTCCCTGAGTTCCGTCAGTACCTTGCCCGCGGAATACATATCGAGGACAAAATCACATTTCCCCCTCAGCGAAGTCTGCCATTCGGCCAGTATATTATCCCCAGAAAAATAATAGTCCGTTTTAAGCTGGACCCTGCCTTCAGCCATATTGTACTGCCGATGCCTGACGTCATCCGAGCCGAACCTGGGCGCGAACGCCTCCTCCAGGAAACCGTGTATCTCCGGAAGTTTCCCGGAAGAAGCGTACCCCGCTCCGCTCGCAAAAAACAAAAAGAGCGACATCATGACAGCTATTTTGATCGTCTTCGTCCTCTTCATTTTTATTGTCCTATATACTGCCTGGGCGGACGCCTCAGGAACCTTTCCGTAAACACATTATCTTTGAGACCCACATCATACCGAACATCCGTAAACTCGGACACCGTATAGCCGTTAGCATTCAGGTCTGTAGCTTTCATCTTCGTTATCGTGGGGTGCCCCTCAATATCCTTTATCTCCAGCGCCTCTATAGTCTTATACATCTTCCCGTTCTTGTCGTACATCTCCGCTTTTTTCGGCAGAAAGTTCTCCTTATCTATCCAGGTCACAAAATAAGAAAACTCAACGGATCTGGGATCTTTGGGGACACTCTTTACCTTATAGGATACATCGTCTTTCCCCTCAAGCGTATGGTCGTCTTCCTCCGGACCGCGGCCCGATATCTCCTCATAAGCAAAATGGGTTCCCACAAAACTTGACCTCTTATCGCTGGCGGCGACGCGCCTGACGAGATCCATCGCCGGAAGATACAGCCACCTGTCATCGTCGTTCCCCGGATGTTTCCATACAAGATATGACATACCTTTGACATCGTTCGGTTTGTCAAAATAAACATAATATTTCTGTTCCACGTCGTCCGGAGCGTCAATCCTTAATATGGTCATCTCCCTTTCCCTGGTACGTCCCAGTGAATCCGTTATGACCATCCGCACGTCCGCCTTACCGTCAGAACCCTGGTAATACGCCGCCCTGTTGGACTCGTTTATTATCTCCTCCACGGTCAACGCGTGGACCGTAGCGCATGAGCCGACCACGAACATCACCGCAACGATACCCGTTAAAAACTTCTTCATCTTTCGCCTCCTGTTTCGTTCCGCACACATATCTTATGTCTTGATACTATGTTACACATACCCCCCATTACAACTATAACTCCTATACAGACAACCGTCGTCACAGACCATGACGCGATAGAATACCCGCCGAGGACATACGCTACGGCAGCAGCTACCATAAGAGAAAAAAGCATGCAATATAAGCAGTTACACGCGGGACTTTTCCTTTCGTCAAAAATCGCTTTAGGGAAAGCCGATATGATCGCCGGCAAAATAAGCAGAGTCGCCACGCTGGACGCGAGCATTATAAGAAACATGAACACCCCGACCGTCTTGTACGGAACAAGCGGGGCTGCCAGAAGCGGCAGGAACCCAATGGAAATTATGAGCGCGTTCCTGAGTATAGCGCGTCCCGGCTCCCGAAACATCTCCCGGGATGTATCTTCCCAATTGCCTTTGACCTGGTATATCTCTCGTGCTCTTTGGAGAAAATGGATCGCGAAATCCACCGATAGCCCCAAAGTCAACGCCGAAAGTACCGCAACAGGCATGTCATAGTTCTTACCTGTAAAACCAAGCAGGCTGTAAATAAATACTATGGTGACCGTAAGCGGTATCATTGACACCAGCCCCCTGACGGGTGACCGGAAGAGAAAAACCATCATAAAAAATACTATGATAAAACTCCCTAGAAAATTCCTGAGCATCCCCGCTACCATGCGGTTCTGCCATACTACATTTATGTATGTAAGCCCCGCCCAGTTACTTTTGATATCAAACGGCGGCGGGTTTTTCGCTAGATACTCTCCCACCTCTTTCTCGACTCTGGTCATATCAAGATTGTCCCCCGAAGTTAGCTGGAACCATATGTTCAGTTTGTCATAATCGGGCGTGGTAAAATGCCATAGATCGTCCGGCTTATGCGAGTTCTGATACGAGATAAGACACTGAGCTACCGCCGGTTTTGTAGGCGGAATGACATTGTTCTTCTTATCACCGCCCAGAAGCTCATAATATATCTTTTTCGACACATCTGCCAGCGATGTCGTCTTTCCCACGCTGCCCTGTTTTGTGAGATGTTCCTGCATTTTCTCCACATACTCAAGCATAGCCGGCTCTTTGAATACTTCACCTTTTTTATCACTGGCTTCAAGGATAAGATACGCGGTGTAGGTGCCTCCAAAATGATCGTTAAGAACCTCGTCCGCCACCCTTATCTCATGCCCGGGAGAGAACCACTTCACTGGGTTATCGTTTATGACTATCTTTGTTATCCCGTACGAGGAAATGCCTATGACCAATACGCTACCGGCAAGTATCCATTTCCATTTTGTAAAAGCCAGTTTACCGGTAGCAGCAAGGAACCTATTCATCAGCGACGATTCGGACACGTCCTCCGTGACGCCAAAACCTTCCAGCCATTCTTTTTTCATCAGGGAAATACATGCCGGGATGAACGTCATCGTCAGCACCCAGGCTATCATGACTCCCAACGCGACAAACACGCCAAAAACCTGCACGGGAGGTATCCGGGCAAACGCCAAAGAAACAAACCCCGCCGTAGTGGTAAGCGACGTAAAAAGCATCGGCATAAAAAGATCGTCCACAGTCGCCAGAATGGCTTTCTTCCTGTCCCCTATTTTATGGAATTTTTCAAAAAATTCGCTGAGAATATGCACTGAATCCAATACAGCTATCGGCATAAGAAAAATAGGTATCATCGAGCTCATTATATGCACGGTAAACCCGAACCCTATCAGCGCGCCCATCGTTATAAGAACTGTTACTCCGGCAAGTAAAAGCGGCGCCAGCACAAGCCTGACATTCTTAAAGAACGCCAGCATCAGAAGAAAAATTACCAGCATCGCCAGCGGGGCCGATATTGCCATCTGCTTGAACATCTCGAATCCGAAAGTATCTTCCGCTATCGGCAGTCCGGTAATATAATATTTTTCCTCTCCTTTATTTTCCTTTATTATCTCGCGTATCTCGCGAGATATCGCGTAACTTCTATTCTTAGCCTCTATGGGCACGTACACGCAAACAGCTTTCCCGTCTTCGGAAACTATAGTCCCGTAGAACATCGGGTTTTCCATCGCGCGGGAGCGTATCTTACGCGCCGCTTCCTCGGTATACGGCGGAGATTCCATAAGCCACTTAAACCGGACGGCACCCAAGCCAGCCTGCTCAATGTCATCTTTCGTGGAAGGAGCTATAAGCTCGTAAGATATAACGCCGTCTATCGTCTTTATTTTTTCCGTTATCCTATATACCTTCTCCAGGGTTTCCGGGTTAAACACCCCTTCAGGAGACTCCTCATTCACGACTCCAAGCACTATAAAATCGTGCAGGGCAAACTCTTTTTTCACGGCATGGTGGAAGACCCTGGCAAACTCCTCTTTCGGAAGCATATTCTCAGGATCCGTATCCACCTTCATCCTCGGGAACTGGACTACAGCGGCCACCAGAAGAACAGCAATTATGGCCATGATCACGCCGGGCCTCTCAACAGAAAATCCTATTATCTTTTTAAACATATCTTCTACTCCTTGTTACAACAGCCTTTTATACAGGATAATATTTTTAGGACCTCTTTCTTCCTTATATAATAATACACTTCATTACCTTTTCTTTCTCTGCCCAGGAGCCCCTTTGCCGCCATGGCGTTAAGGTGCTGCGAGGTAACCGATTGCTTGGCCCCCGCCGCGACCTGCACGTCGCCCGCTTTCATCGCCCCCCTTTCAAGCAGCGCGATTATACTAAGTCGTACCGGATGAGCTATGACCTTCAGCATACCCGCGGCCTGAGAAAAAGGGTACTTCTCCATATCGATGTCTTTTGCCTTGTTCATCCATATTAGTTTATCGTAATATTCTAATATTGTCAATCAAAAAACTTTTATTTTTCTTTTCCGGGAGATCTTTCGGTTACGCGGTCTTCAAGGCTTCCAGAGCGGCGTCATAATCGGGGTGTTCCGTGAGTTCTTTAACATACTCGACATATTTCACGGAGTTATCCTTACCTAATATGAATATGGCTCTGGACAAAAGACGCAGTTCTTTTATGAGGACTCCGTACTTTGTCCCGAAATCCGCAGCAGCGTGATCGGAGAAGGTCTTTACCTTCTTTATGTCATACGCCTGACAGAATCTTTTCTGGGCAAAAGGAAGATCCATGCTGATAAAAAGGATGACTATATCCTTGCCCACAGAGGCCGCCTCATCATTGAACCGTTTTATCTGCAGGTCGCAGACCGGTGTATCCAAAGACGGTACGGACGCTATAAGTTTTGTCTTCCCGTCAAACACGTCCAGAGATACTTCTTCAAGATCCGCGTCGAGCACTTTAAAAACAGGCGCTTCCATGCCGACCTTAATCTCGTTCCCCACCAAAGTCACCGGACCGCCTTTTACCGTTACTATATCACTTCTTCCCATAATAAATACTCCCTCCTCTTTTGATAACTTACTTTACTTCCACACATGCCTCCGCATCGAACGGATTCGTCCTCATCGCGAGCGAAAACAAATACGGGTAATCACTTTTTAGATGCATCATATAATCCAGCCACTCAAAAATAAGGTGGCCGTACGCTCTCTGAATATCACCGCAAATGTGTGCAGCGTCCGCCTCCGGCAGATCGTCCAGATCTTCACGATAAGCGAGCTCTTCAGCCAGATGAAAGACCGCCCAGAGAAGGTCGGTGAATGACTCATGCTCCAGGAGATTCGGGTTCTCCAGGAGATTCAGGAGAAAATCCCTCTTGCTCCTCAAAAAATCCCTTATTTTAAGCAGCCCCACACCGTCATACTCTATCTCGCCCTTGTACTGCCCTAAGGCTTTCTTGATGTTCGCAAAATCCCGGGCAGTCCACCGTCCTGTTACGACAAGCTGTTCCTTTATCTTCGCTACTCCGACATCCATTTCAGACAAAAGTTCCAAAAGTTCCGTACCCACCTCTGTGAAAAACACCCCTATTACCATATTAAGCTTTTTCAGCATAACCTTCTTTTCCCTGTGCTCAAGAAGCTTGTGCAAAATAAGCGCCACCATAAGGACTTCGATGAATACAAAAGCAATATCACCCATCAGGTAGATGAAAATATGATGCACATCGTGAAACATAAGGTAATGGACATAATAGACGATCGCCGACAAGAGTATCAACCCCAGTCCTAAAAAGACCTGCCAGTTAAATATTTTTTTCATTTTTTTCCTTTTTCTATTCTTATAGTTTTGTAGGGTTGCACAGATTGCCTTTATTGTGCGCGGCACGCCCACAGTTCTTGCAGTAAAACGCGGGATCCTGTATCAGCTTTTTCACTTCTCCCATATCTCTCCTTGCCACTACCTGACAAAGATGATTGGTAGCGTGGCATTTTTCTGACCCCTTACAAGAGTGTACATATTTTACGCCCATGCCAGCCTCCTCTTTTCGTTAACTATTGAATTTCCCCTTGCCCCCATTATTATTTTGCACATCCGGATCCATTTGGTCCTTATAATGAGCGTGGCATTTCCCGCAAGCTCCATCCTCTTCAACCCACCTGGGGTGCTCTTTCTTGATCGCTTCGATTATGTGCTCTTCCGTGTGCGGTATTATCTCCAATAATTCTCGCGGCATTTTTTTACCGCATGTCGGACATACAAATTCCATACTTGCCCCTTTCTATTTTTCTTCACACCTGTGGCTCTACTCCATCTCTTTGTTTAGAAAATAGCTTATTACTGTCCTTATCGCGACGATAGATCCGAGAACCGCGAGTTCCTGTAAAGTCGGTCTGATCACGGTCCTTATCAGGTCAGCCGCTATCAGGAACTCAAGCCCCATTAAGATATAGGTCCCCAGATAATGCCTGATATGCTCACGCTTCCTGCATACATTCTCTCTCTGTAGACCTCGTATCTCCAGTTTGACTACCTGCAGAAATGAGATAACCGACCCCCAGGTAATAACGGTTATACCCGCTATCCCTATTGCCAGTGACAAATAATGTATGATTATCATTTTTTCCCCTAAGTTATTTATATTGTATACCCTTTTGCTTTTCTTTGGAATAGGTATCAAAAGATACCTTAATGATATCATTAAGGTATCTTTTGTCAATAAGGAAACTTTGCCGGTGAAGTGGTATTCTCAGGGAAGAACCTTTTACGCCACAAAAAGGCTTGTTGTGGCAAAGTTAGGTTCGGCTGTGAGATTGATCCCAAGCTTGCGAAGGCCTGCCTCATCACCCGGAGTCGGCATATGCGTGAGATGGACATCACAGCCTCGCAGGTCTTTGAGTTTTTTCATGGCAAGCTGGGCTGTAAGATTCGTAGCCGCGCTTATACTGAGAGCTATGAGGGTCTCCTCCACATCAAGACTGATGGTCTTGCTGTTAGATAAACCTTCTTTCATTTTTCCGATAGACTCTATTGTAGCCGGTGATAAGAGATGTATCTTGTCCGGAAGATCCGCCAGGGTCTTTGCCGCGTTCAGGACAAGGCTCGAAGAAGCGTGAAGTATCGGTGAATTCTTTCCCTTTACTATGGTCCCATCGGAAAGCTGTATAGCCGCGCCGCAAAATATACCGTCATGCCCCTGTCCTTTCTTCTGGCCTTCCTGCATAGCTTCTCTCGCCGGAGCTACCACCGCCCTATCTTCAGGTTTCATGTTGATGCTCTCGACAAGGAGTTTCGCGCGATCCACCGTCTCCTTATCCACAAAACCCATGGCATATTCGCAGGAGTACCGGAAATATCTTCTTATTATCTCCTGCTTCGCGGCGGCGGCCACCACAGCATCGTCCACTATACCGAAACCGGCGCGGTTAACGCCCATGTCGGTCGGGGATTTGTATACTGTGTCTTCCCCCATTATCCTCTCGAGTATCCTTCTCAGAAGCGGGAAAGCGTCCACGTCGCGGTTGTAGTTGATAGACGTCTCCCCGTACGCCTCAAGATGGAACGGATCGATCAAGTTGAAGTCCCTCATCTCGGCCGTGGCAGCCTCATAAGCGACGTTCACCGGATGCTTAAGCGGAATGCTCCAGATGGGAAAAGTCTCGAACTTGGAATACCCCACATTAACGCCTCTTTTATGTTCGTGGTACACCTGCGAAAGGCTGGTAGCAAGCTTCCCGCTTCCGGGGCCCGGTCCCGTTACCACAACCAGAGGTTTTGTGGTCTCTATGTATTCGTTCGCCCCGTAACCTTCATCGCTTACGATAAGGTCCACATCCGTCGGATACCCTTTAGTGAACCTGTGCGTATACACTTTCACGCCGCGCCTCTCAAGCTTGTTCTTGAATATCTTCGCGGACGGCTGGTCCTCGAACCGGGTTATGACGACTCCCGCGAGTGCGAGGCCTCTCGACCTCAGTTCGTCTATCATCCTCAGAGCGTCAGAATCATAGGTTATACCAAAATCCGCACGCATCTTCTTTTTTTCTATATCACCCGCGTATATGCACATAATTATCTCAGCTTTGTCGGCCAGCTTCTGGAGAAGCTGCATCTTAACGTCCGGAGCAAATCCTGGCAGGACCCTGGAAGCATGGAAATCGTACACTATCTTCCCTCCAAATTCCAGATAGAGTTTATCCCCGTACTGCTTTACCCTTTCGAGTATTGCCACTGACTGTTCTTCCAGGTACTTCGCGTTGTCAAAACCCACTTTGTATATGGATTTCTTCTTTGCTATAACCGACATTTTTACCTCCGAGTTATTAATATTTTTATCAGTTTTTTTTCGCATCGGCACATTCCGCGCATTTTTTTGCCACGCCTGAGGAAGGACATTCACCCGTCCAGCAGAAAGTACACAGTTTTTCTTTCGACAACCCCACCGCTTCCAGCATATCTTCCAGCGTCTGATATCTCAAAGTGGTGACGTCAAGGTCTTTACGGATCCACTCCACCATCTTTTCGTATTTGGGCGAATCGCTGTCGATGTATTCTGATACGTCATCAATGTCATGCCCTTCGATATCTCGTATGGCTTTTCTCGCGGCAAGCTCGTCTATGCTGCGCGTAGAAAGACAGAACTTACAGGGAAACATCAGCGGCGGACATGCCGGACGTACATGTATCTCTTTCGCGCCGCAATTCCACAGTTTGTTCACCGTGAAGTTCTTAAGCTGCGTGCCACGGACAATAGAATCCTCGCAAACAACAATACTGTTCCCGTCTATGACTTCCTTGATGGGTATCAGCTTCATGGTCGCGATAAGATCCCTTGTCTCCTGAGAAGGAGGCGTATAGCTGCGTCCATACCCGGGAGTATACTTAGCCAGAGGCCTTCTCAGAGGCTTGCCTGATTCCATCGCGTAACCGAGAGCGTGGCCCATGCCCGAGTCCGGAACGCCGGAGACAAGGTCTACATTTATATCCTTATCCCTTTTTGCCAGCGCACCACCGCATCTTTCCCTGACGGTTTCCGTGTTGATCCCTTCGTAATCCGACGCGGGGAATCCGGTATAGATCCAGAGGAACGTACATATCTGCTCGTCGTCTCGGCCCGGTTTTTTCTGCTCAGAGCCTTTCTCTGTCACAAGAACTATCTCACCGGGTTTAAGGTCCTTCACAGTTTCGAACCTGTTATTCGGGAAAGCCGTCGTCTCGGCCGTGATCGCCCATTCATCGTCTTTCTTTCCTATAATGAGCGGCGTATACCCCCATTTATCCCTGGCGGCATATATTCCGTCCTTATTGAGCAGAAGCAGCGAACATGATCCTTCTATCAGGTCGTAGATCTTCTCTATGCCGCTTATGAGATCTTCTCCCTGGTTTATGATCTTTGCTATAAGTTCGGTAACGTTAACCGAACCCGCACTCATCTCGCTGAAGGACACACCTTCGGCCAGGAGCTTCTTGGCCAACTCGTCCGCATTCTCGATCAGCCCGCTGGTGACTATACAGAACGGACCGAACTTGGAATTCAGGTACATCGGTTGCTCAGAGCTGTCTGAGATAACGCCTATTCCCTTATTTCCCGACATCCGGGCACAGTCCTCATAGAACTTGGATTTGAACTGGCTCTGGCTGATATCGTGTATCTGCCGCTGGAAATCATCGCCCAGAACCGCTACACCTCCAAATTCCGTGCCAAGATGCGAATGATAGTCCGTTCCATACAACAGAGTTTTAGTACAGTCCTCTTTAGCTACCACACCAAATATACCGCTCATTTTTCTCTCCTTAGGTTATTCCTGCAATTTCATTGCTTTCTTTATAGTACTCCTGCAACGATTTTGGCGGTATCTGGTCACTTTTTTTCGCTGCTTCAATACCGGATACGCTGGCTTCGGCCGCCGCGACTGACGTTACATACGGCACCTTTCGCTGTATCGCCATCATGCGTATATAGCTGTCGTCGTGTTTGCTTTCCTTGCCTATCGGGGTATTGATGATAAGCTGGAGTTCGTTATTCTTTATCGCATCAGAGATATTAGGCCTGCCTTCATGCAGTTTCTTGATCTCTGTATTCGCGACCTTGTTCTCGCTCAAGAATTTACTGGTACCCTTTGTGGCGAAGATATTAAACCCCATATCCCCTATCCTCTTCGCGAGAGAAAGAACCGATGTCCTGTCCTTGTTCGCTACCGTAAGAAGCACATTGCCTTTAACGGGCAGTTTCGCCCCCGCCGCCTCCTGCGCCTTGTAAAAGGCAAGCTCGAACGAATCCGCGACTCCCATGACCTCTCCAGTCGCCCTCATCTCGGGTCCGAGCAGAGGATCCACTTCCGGGAACATATTGAACGGAAAGACAGCTTCTTTTACTCCGTTAAAATATACGCGCATGTCCTTTACCTCGGGAAAATCGCTTATCTTTTTACCCATCAGGACCTGCGTCGCTATTCTCGCTATCGGGACTCCCGTGACCTTAGATACGATCGGCACGGTACGGGACGCCCTCGGGTTAGCTTCAAGAATATAGACCGTATCATCACAGATCGCGTACTGTATGTTCATAAGACCCACGACCTTCAGCTCTTTTGCTATAGCCTTCGTGTACTCGTCTATCTTTTTCAGGTGTTCCTCTTTTATCGTCCTGGTAGGAATAGAACATGCCGAATCTCCCGAATGCACGCCGGCAAGCTCTATATGCTCCATGACCGAAGCAACAAATGTCTCTTCGCCGTCGGACAAAGCGTCCACCTCGGCTTCGACCGCCTGCTCAAGAAACCTGTCTATGAGCATGGGGTGTTCCGGGCTGACGTTTATAGCTTCGAGCGCGTATTTTTTAAGCGACTTCTCGTCGTAGATGATCTCCATACCGCGTCCGCCAAGGACATAGGACGGCCTCACCATGAGGGGAAAACCTATTTTCTCCGCAATCTCTATCGCTTCGTCAAGAGACCTGGCTGTCCCGCTCTCCGGCTGAGGTATACCCAGCTCTATCATCTTCTCCCGAAACCTTTCGCGATCCTCCGCGAAATCTATACTTTCAGGGGACGTCCCGAATATCTTCACGCCGTTTTCTTTAAGCTCCTGCGCCAGGTTTAGCGGCGTCTGCCCGCCGAACTGCACTATCGCGCCTTCGGGTTTTTCTTTTTCGTAAATAGCCAGGACATCTTCGACCGTCAGCGGCTCAAAATAAAGCTTGTCAGACGTGTCGTAATCGGTTGATACTGTCTCCGGATTACAGTTCACCATGATAGATTCGTATCCTTCGTCGCGCAGGGCGAATGCGGCATGTACACAGGTGTAATCGAACTCTATCCCCTGCCCTATCCTGTTCGGTCCGCCGCCCAGGATCATGATCTTCTTGTTCTTACTCACCGGAACTTCATCTTTTATGTCCTTGTACGTCGAATAGTAATACGCCGCGTTCTCTATACCGCTCACGGGAACAGCTTCGTACCTGGCAGTTATTCCCATCGATTTTCTTTTTTCTCTCACCTCTTTTTCAGATACGTCGTAGATGCCCGCGAGATATTTGTCGGAGAAACCCCACTCTTTCGCTTTCGCGAGCTGCTCTTTTGCAAGGTCCGTCCACTTTACTTTCGAGATCTCCTCCTCATATTCGACAAGCTCCTTCATCTCATTGAGAAACCATTTCCCAATATGGGTCGTCTCATAAAGATCTTCCACACTCATCCCTTTGCGCAAAGCTTCGTATATTAGGAAGATCCGTTCGCTTGACGGATTGGAGATCTTCTGTTTGATCTCATCGAGCGAAAGTTCTTTGAAATCTTTCGCGCCGCCGAGACCGTAGCGCTTGATCTCGAGGGAACGTATGGATTTCTGGAAAGATTCCTTAAAAGTCTTGGCGAGGCTCATTACCTCCCCCACAGCTTTCATCTGTGTTCCGAGTATATCTTTCGCCTGTGAAAATTTTTCAAAAGCCCACCGCGCGAACTTGATAACTACGTAATCTCCGCTTGGTGTGTATTTCTCGAGGGTGCCATCACGCCAGTAAGGTATCTCATCCATTGTGAGCCCCGCGGCCAGTTTTGTGGATATGCGTGCTATCGGGAATCCCGTAGCTTTTGACGCCAGCGCGGAGGACCGGGACGTGCGAGGGTTGATCTCTATAACTACCAGTCGATCATCCTCGAGATTATGGGCAAACTGCACGTTGGTTCCGCCGATAACACCTATGGCGTCGACTATCCTATAGGAAGCTTCCTGCATCCTATCCTGAAGCTCCTGCGGTACTGTAAGCATCGGCGCGGAACAGAAACTGTCACCTGTATGAACGCCCATCGGATCTATGTTCTCGATAAAGCACACCGTTATCTTCTGGTTCTTATGGTCCCTGACGACTTCGAGTTCAAGCTCTTCCCATCCCAGGACTGATTCTTCTATCAGGACCTGGTGAACGATACTTACATTGAGTCCGCGGGTCGCGATCGTACGCAACTCTTCCTGGTTGTACGCGATCCCTCCCCCGGTCCCGCCCATCGTGTACGCGGGCCTTATTACCACGGGAAAACCAAGATCTCCGGCGACTTTTTCACATTCTTCAAGCGTATTGCAAGTCTGCGACTTCGGTACTTCCAGACCCAACTTAGCCATCGTTTCCTTGAAGGCCAGGCGGTCTTCGCCACGCTCAATAGCATCCTCTTTTACGCCGATTATTTCCACGCCATATTTTTTCAGGATCCCTTCTTTGCTGAGAGCAGAAGACAGGTTAAGGCCCGTCTGCCCTCCGAGATTCGGAAGAAGCGCGTCGGGTTTTTCTTTCTTAATTATTTTTTCAATACTTTCAACGGTAAGAGGCTCTATGTATGTCTTATGGGCCATGCCCGGGTCGGTCATTATCGTAGCAGGATTAGAATTTACAAGAACGACTTCGTATCCCTCTTCTTTGAGGGCTTTACAGGCCTGCGTCCCTGAATAATCGAACTCACACGCCTGACCGATTATTATCGGACCGGATCCTATGATCAGTACTTTATTAATATTTTCGAGCTTTGGCATTTCTCCTCCTTTGTGGGGACAAACCATAAAAGATAACGGACGACCCCGCGTTGCCCGCGGAACCGTCCGTTATTAATTTTTTATGTCCTGATCCGTATGCATTACTTCATCGTAATTTTCTCCCCTACCCATGGCACCCTTGTCGTCACGTCCCCATAACAAAAGGTATTGTACAGTATTTAGGTAATTCTTGCAAGGATATCATGCGATACACGCCTCATGGGGATTTTCGATAGATAGGAATTATGACTTGCTGAGCTCTTCCGACGCTTCTTCGACTATTTCGTCTATAAGCTCTTTAACCAGGACTATTTTCTTTATTCTTGAGACATTGGTGCCGGCGAAGACCACCGCGTTGTCGATGTCCCCTTCCGCGGCATCTATAAGGCCTTTGGCTATGCAATACTGAACGGTAGCGGGGTCACAGGTCCTCAAGCATTGATAGTTGCAGTCAAAATCTTTTCTCTCACCGCGAAGGATGTCATCAAGAAACTTTGTCCTTATTGCCTTTGCCGGCATGCCCACCGGACTTTGTATGACAACCAGGTCATCCCCGTCCGAGTCGAGATAAAGCTGCTTAAACTCCTCGGCCACCGTACATTCTTCGGTAGCGACGAATCTGGACCCTATCTGCACCCCTTTCGCGCCGAGCTTCAAAAAACGGGCTACGTCCTTGCCATCGAAAACGCCGCCAGCCGCTATGACGGGAATACTGACGCCGTACTTTTCTTCATATTCACCGACAAGTTCCAGAACTTCTTTTACCGCGTTCTCTAACAAGGGCTCCTCCCGCATCGTATCTATCTGGGCTTTCAGATCTTCCAGGCTGTACCCGGCTATATGTCCGCCGGATAGCGGCCCCTCAACGATAATAGCGTCAGGGAAACGGTTATATCTCCTGTACCAGGTCTTCAGGAGAAGCTTCCCCCCACGTGCCGAAGCTATAATGGGGATAAGTTTTGCTGATGACCCTTCGGCATATTCCGGAAGGCTGATCGGAAGCCCCGCACCGGAGATAATATAATCCGTCCCCTCTTTTGCGGCAGTCCTGGCCAGGTCCTCGTAATTACTCAGAGCCACCATTATATTCATTCCGATGACCCCGCTTGAGAGCTCTTTCCCCAGCCTTATTTCTTTTTTAAGATACTCCCGGCAGGACTTGGGCACATCCGCGCGGTTCTCGGGCGTATCCGGAGGAAGTCCAACACTGGCTATAGTACCTCCCCCTCCGCAATCCGCCACCGCGGCTGCCAAAGGCGCCATACTGACCCTGACACCCATCCCCCCCTGTATAATGGGGACTTTGAGCTCAAGATCGCCTATTATTAATGGTTTTAAAATATTTTTCATAATTATTGTTTGCCGCTTATAAAAAAGATACGCTTATTCTACACTAAAACGCTGTCCATTCCAAGCCGTATTATACTCTCGAATACCGGACAAATCAACTGTTTAAAATATCGCTTCCCTAGGGGGTTATTGACGCAACTGATCTTTTCACCCATCCAGAAGAGCGACCACGTAAACGTATTTCAGGGGGACACCACCCGTATTCTTCACGTTGTGTTTTGTCCCCCGGGGGATATAGACCAGCTCCTTTTCCTCTATCTGGATATTTCCCGTACCCTCGCAGAATATCTCTCCCTGCCCTTCAAGGACTATGATCGCCTCTTCCCTGGCCTCAGCGATGTGCTCGCCAACGGATTCTCCGGGCTGAAGGACAACACTTCCCGACTTCATCCTGACAGTTTCGGGTGGACCGGACAAGAGACGCTGGTATTTTTCTTCACCTGTTATGCTGACTTTTAAAACTTCCATTAAGGCTCTCCTGATCATTTCTGGTTTATAAGTGACGCGCTATACCCGGCTCCGAAACCGTTATCCACATTGACTACCGTGACTCCCGGCGCGCAGCTGTTGAGCATAGCAAGAAGCGGCGCGAGTCCCTGAAAATTGGCACCATAGCCTACGCTCGTCGGGACCGCTATGACCGGCCGGCTTACCATACCTCCCACTATACTCGGCAAAGCGCCGTCCATCCCCGCGACGACTATGACGACATTCGCTTTCTGCAGTTTCTTGCGATTCGAAAACAAACGGTGTATCCCCGCGACGCCTATGTCGTATACGCGGTCGACCCTGTTCCCCATTATCTCGGCGGTAACGGCGGCCTCTTCCGCTACAGGTATATCCGCGGTGCCGGCAGAAACCACCATAACGGTCTTCCCTGACACTTTTTTCTTTTTCCCCGCGATGATTATTCCCGCTTCCTCGTAGTAAACCGCGTCTTCCCGTATTTCTTTCACAGCCGCGTATATCTCCCCTGACGCCCTGGTAGCCATAACAAGCCCTGCCGCTTTGCTTCTTTTAAATATACCGGATATCTGCTTAACACTTTTTCCTCGGCAAAATATGACTTCGGAAAAACCTTTTCTAAGATCCCTGTGTGAATCCAGCTTCGCGAATCCTATATCGTCATACGGAAAATTTTTCAAAGCGTCCATCCCTCCATCGACAGTAGTCTTTCCAGTTTTTACATCCTTAAGTATTTTTTTTATTTTTTTTATTTCCATGACAAATTTTCGTTCATACTGCCGGTCCTGTACCCCTCTATATCCACGGTTATGTACGAATACCCTATTTCTTTCATGTTCTTCACTATTTTTCCCCGTTCTCCTTTATTCAAGAACCGGGGCAGATCGGCTTTGGGTACCTCTATCCTAGCTATATCCCCGTGCACCCTCACTCTCAGCTGTCCGAATCCAAGACCGGCTAGCATCTCCTCCGCCTGTGATACCTTAAGAAGTTCTTCTTCGGTTATCGCGGTCCCATAGGGGAACCTTGACGACAAACACGCAAAAGATGGCTTATTCCATGTCGAGAGACCCAGCTCTTTTGAAAAATGCCTTATTTCATCTTTTGTCATGCGGCTGTCCTGAAGAGGGCTTTTGACCCCGAGTTCTTTCACCGCCCTCATTCCGGGTCGAAAATCATCAAGATCATCGAAATTAGAACCTTCCGAAACACAGTTCACACCGCGCCGGTTCGCCAATTCTATCAGCCTTGAGAACAATTCCTTCTTGCAATAGTAACATCTCTCGGGAGAGTTTGCCGCGAAATTCTCGTCTTTAAGCTCATCCGTAAAGATCTTTATCTGTTCTACCCCTAGCTCCTGACAGAGTTTTTCAGCCGCCTTCTCTTCTTTCTCGGGATAGGTGGCCGAAGACGCGGTAACCGCCAAAACTTTATCCCCAAGCACATCCAAGGCCGTTTTCAAAAGGAAAGTGCTGTCTACTCCTCCGGAAAAAGCGACAAGAGTGCTTCCCATCTCTTTCAATCTGCCCTTAAGGGCCTCATATTTCAATATAGCTTCTCGCTCCACCATGGAAATATCATACATTCTTTGCGAAAAATAGTAAAGAACTGCCTTTTTAAGCATAGTAGCCTTTTTCCTTTCAATATACTCCAAAGTCGTTATATAATATCGTTTGTATTTCAGAAGGAGGAATCATGAGAATGGTCATTGTCGGTGCCGGAATGGTGGGTTACAGCCTGGCTGAATATTTCGCGGGCCTGAACCACAATATCACGGTGATCGAAAAAGATAAAGCGCTTTGCGAACACATCAACAACAAACTTGATGTGTTCGTCGTGGAAGGCGTCGGCTCGAGCCCGGCCGTCCTGGATGAAGCTGACATAAAATCCGCGGATCTTGTCATTGCCGTTACTCCCAGCGACGAGACGAATCTCCTCGTCTGTAACTTTGCCATGCAAAACGGCGTCAAAAAACGTATTGCCAGAGTAAAATCGAACCTTTACACGAAAAATACCCCGAACATCAGCCTGGAAGAACTCGGCGTCACCAGTGTTATAGAACCCGAACGCGAAGTAATGCAGCGGATCCTCCAGTACGTTGAACTTCCCGATGTCCTTGAAACCGCGAATTTTCAGTCTAACAATATATATCTTCGCGGGTACCGGATAACCGAGGACATGCCGATCGCCCACAAGACTATCGCCGAAGTCCGGAAGATGGCCGACGATTCACCGCTACTTTTTGTCGTACTGGTACGCTCTGGAGAGTCCCTCCTCCCCAGAGGAGATCAGAAACTGCTTCCGGGAGATAAGATAGTCGCCATAATGCCCAAGGACTCTTTTAAGACGTTCCTTTCTCTTATAAACCGCAAAGCTTCAAAAATGGGCAAGATCATAATCTCGGGGGACACCCTTACCGCCGTACATCTGGCGGAAGCGCTGCAACCCCTCTGTGATCAGGTAATACTCGCGGATCCGGATCTCGAACACGGCCGCGCGGCGGCAGCGGAACTCAACGGCGTAGAGGTTTTTCATATAGACAGCACCGACACCGACATGCTTGAAGAGATGAACATCAGCCATGCCGATTGTTTCATCGCCGCCGGAGGAGACGCCGAAGACAACATCATGTCCTGCCTTATGGCGAAGGTCGAAGGCGCGAAAATGGTCATCGCGCTGAGGGAGGATAACCGCTATGACCGCTTGTTCACCACACTCGGCATGGACCATATAATATGCCCGCAGGAGATTACCCTGAACGCAATAATAGAGAAGAGCCAGATGGTCTCTATCGGGGCACATCTGAAACTTAAAACTGCGGATGTTGAGATCCTGCGTATTAAAGTCCGTAAAGAAAGTCCCGCAGCGGGAAAATCGCTTCAGGACCTGGATAAAATTTTTAAGAAATCCATTACCATAGGGTGTATTATCCAGGGTAATTCCGTTATCATCCCCCAAGGAGATACTGTTCTTAAAGAAAACGACGAAGTTATGGTATTGAGCCGCAAGGAAAATATTAAACTGATAAACAAAGTTTTCAGGCCTAAGGACTGATCGACATACCTCTATAATATCCCATGAACACGCGCTTTATTACATATTCTGTAGGCAAGCTCCTTGAGATACTCGCCCTGGTACTACTGATACCGGCGGGTATAGCTTTTTTTGAGATACCTACAAGGGTTTTTCCTGACGTCCTTTTAAACTACAAGCTCCTGGGTTTTCTCATCGCAATAGTTTCCTCCCTTATCTGCGGCAACTTCCTTAAGCTTATAGGAAGCAGAGAGCTCAAGGGGACCGGTATACGCGAAGGATTTGCGATCGTCACTTTCGGATGGATACTCCTGACCCTTTTCGGCGCAATACCCCTTTTCGTCTATTTTATGTCACAGGTGGGCGAGGTAACTACGACTACTATAATACGCTCGTTCACCGACTCTTATTTTGAGATCATGAGCGGGTTCACCACCACGGGGGCAAGCATACTAACGGATATAGAGATACTGCCTCGCGGCATACTCTTCTGGCGCAGTTTGACCCACTGGCTCGGCGGTATGGGTATCGTGACACTGGCTCTGGCTATACTTCCGGCTTTCGGCATAGCCAGTTACCAGATGTTCCGAGGCGAAGTCCCGGGACCGACTTCCGAAAGGCTTAAACCCCGCCTGGCTCAGACAGCCAAGATCCTTTGGGGGGTATACGCCCTGCTCACACTGGCCGAAGTCGTACTTTTAAATGTCGGAGGTATGTCCGTTTTTGATTCACTGTGCCACTCTTTCGGGACAATGGCGACCGGCGGGTTCTCTACAAAAAACGCGTCTATCGCGGCTTTTAACAGCGCTTATATTGACTGGGTAGTGATCATTTTCATGTTTTTCGCGGGGATGAACTTTATTATCCATTACCAGGTCCTTTTCGGCAGAAAATTTAGCCTCGTCAAAAGTGACCGGGAGTTCAGGTTCTATGCCGGGGTGATCCTCTTGGCGATCCTGCTGGCTACCGTCGTCCTACAGACCCGTGGGCTCGCGCCGGAGGAACAGGTCGCCGGAAGTTTCCGAAGCCAGCCTATACCGGAAAACAGGATAGCTGAAAAAATGGTAGCCCAGGAAGAAAAACTTGATTCGGTCCACGATACGGTCCGTTACGCGGCATTTCAGGTTGTCTCCATCACCACCACTACCGGATATGTGACCGCCGATTCCGACATGTGGCCAAACATTATCCGTTTCATGCTGGTAATCCTTATGTTCTGCGGAGGGTGCGCCGGCTCTACCGGAGGCGGAATGAAAATGATCAGGGTCATGGTAGGAATCAAGACATCATGGCGTGAGATAAAGACCCTGATACAGCCGCGGCTTATCTCCCCAATAAAGATAGCGGGAAAAGCGCTGAAAGAAAAACAGGTGGCTAATATCGTGGGTTTTATCGCGCTTTTTCTGGGATGTTTTGTGCTGTTTTCAGGAATTATGAGTTTTCTGATAAATGATTTTACTACTGCTGTCACATCGGTTGTCGCGACCATGTGTAATATCGGCCCGGGACTTTCCGGTGTCGGTGCTACAGAGAACTATGCCTGGATACCGATCTCCGGCAAATGGGTCCTCTCCCTGTGTATGCTTCTCGGAAGGCTTGAGATCTACACCGTCCTTATCGCCCTCGCTCCGATCTCCTGGAAAAAATAGGCACTGACTATGCCAGCAAATAAGGTTGAGATCGAGCTTCAGGTTAAGCCGCGAATGCCTCTTTACCTCAACCTTAATCTTAACCTGCGCAACTAGATATAATCGGGTGAACTGAATTTCGTGAAGAGTCCCTTGTTGCTGTCGATAACTCTTCTTACCGGGATATGTTTCGGATGTGGCGCTCCGGTAAGCCATTTCCAGGCATACTCTATTTCGTCTGTCTTGAAATACCTTGTTTCCGCCTCGACAAAAACCGATTCGACAAGAATAGCGCTCATGACCGTGGACCATGAATGGGACCCGACGATCGCGATATACTCGATATCCTTCATATGCTTTTTGAGGAACTCAAAGATATCCCAGTCCGACTTCACGTTCACGCCATGCATTTCGGAGACATCCACAAGAAGCCTCAGCCTTTTATTCGCTTGGGTGACAGCTTCATCCATCGCGGGAAGGAATTCTTCGATCTCCGCGGTGGACATCTTCCCTTTGATCGCGAAACCAAAAACACTCGTATGCTCATGATAAAGTTTTTCTATGCCCATGCTTTCTCCTTTTTCTGTACCGCTTCCCTATATCCGGGGAAATAAAATAGTCACGGCCGTTCCCTTGTCCAGCTCGCTTTCGATCTTGATATCACATCTATGTATGTCGGCTATCTTTTTAACAATGGCCATTCCAAGACCCGTACCCCTATCGTACTGCTTCACGGCGTTATTCGACCTGAAATATTCGTCGAAGACCTTTTTGATATTATCTTTCGGTATCCCAACGCCCTGGTCCGCGACCTCCAGAAATATCCGGCCATCTACGGCATCCCCTATGCCTATACATATTTCAGTATTGTCTTTAGAGTAGTTAATAGCGTTCTCCAGTATGTTGTTCACCAACATGACGATCTGGTCTCTGTTGCAGACCACCTGATCTTTTTTAGCGGTATTCCCGTACTTGACCCTGATACTCCTGTGACCGAGAACCGTAGCCAAAGACTCCATCACCTGCGAAACGATCTCTTCCAGGCTTGTCTGCTGCATCTTCACATTTTCTTCAACACATGAGTTCAGGTTCGCCAAGCCAAGCATCTCCTTGATCGACATAGATAGAAAATCGCATCTTTTCTTTATTTTGTCGACGATATTATACGCTCTTTCCGGAAGGTCTCCCGCGTACCCCTGCAGCAAGATGTCGGCGTAACTCTGTATCGCGGCGAAAGGAGCTTTCAGCTGGTGGGTGGAATGAAGGAGATATTTGGTCTTGGAATCATTGATCTCCTGAAGCTTTTCATTGAGTTCCTCGAACTCATTCACCTTGTCCTGAAGCTCCACGTTTGCAGCTTCTATCTGCTCTGTTCTCTCGATTATCCGCTCTTCCAGCCTCTCCTTATACACTCCCAGCTCATTCGTTACCTTCTGCTGGGACTCAAGAAAATAAAATATTATTTTAGTGGTATCAGCCCCGACCAGATTGATGGATGGATCTTTGCGGCGGTTGAGCTCTTCAAACACATCTGATCTCCCCGTGACTTCAAGTATGAGATCAAGGTCGGTATCGAAAAGTATCTTATCGATATCGTCCCAAGAGCATACAGAAAGGCCTGTTTTTTTCGCGAAAACGACACCTTCGGAATCGGGGTTAATATCGCATACATACTTTACCAGGACCCCGGGGATCTTTACAAAATCCTCGAGCAGAGCTTTTCCGCCCTTTCCGGCTCCTACTAATGCGATACAGGTATTGGTCAACATAAACGTTTTCTCCCGGAGAAACGGTCTTAGACCGTCAGTTTCGCCACTTTCTCCAGCAATGCTTCAGGCTGTATGGGCTTTTCTACGAACTCACTTACAGGCAGGTATTCCTCATCTCGGTCCCTGTTCGAAAAGCTGAACCCGTACTCGCCCTTTTCATTGACGGCGGAAAGCATCAGTATGGGGATCTCTTTCGTGCCGGCATTCCTAGACAGTTCTCTCGCCATTTCGAAACCCGCGCTGGGATTCTCGGGAAATATAACATCAAGGATAACGAGGTCGGCGTCGTACGACTTTACGTTCTCGATAAGCGACTCTTCGCTGGTCTGTGAAGATACTTCATACCCTTTTGATTCCAGGACAATGGTCAACGCTTCAATGATATCTTTATCATCATCAACAATGTAGATCTTTTTCATCCTTTTTCCTCCTTGTATTTAAGGACCACTATAAACTTCAATATATAAGTATAACACGTTATTAAAGAATCTCAAGAATGCGGGAGGATTTAGGAAAAGGGTACGCGCGGGGACAGGTCTAGACACAAAATCAGGGACGGGTCTGTTCTCGAAATGAGAAGCGTCTCTGAATAGTCATAGCTCAGAGTCTACGGAATGGCCCTCATTGGTCCAGCGGCTTATGCCGTCAAGTGTCTTCATCTCGGTACAGGCAAGAGTCATATCTGTGACCTCTCCCGTGACACCGGCTACCTCTACGATATTCCCGACTTTAAAAGGCTTGGTGAATATCAGCGTTGCACCAGCCGCATAATTTAAAAGAGGGCCCTGGATCGCGAAGCTGGCGCCGAAACCTATCACGCTGAGCGCGGCGATGAACGGCGCTATGGTTATACCGAATTTGCCCAGAGCTATAAGCGACGCGAAAACTATTATTATACCTTTGACTATAGATATGATGAACTTGATGACAAACGCGTCGACGCCCTTCTTTATGAGGTGCTTATCCAGAAAACGGGCGACGTGTTCCGCGACAAGCCATCCGAGAAAGATGACCAGAATACCGCCAAGTACCTGAAAACTGTATTTGACCAGGAACTCCGCTATAAGATCGAACATCTTCTTAGCGGTACCGATCTCATGAGCGAACATATCTTCGATAGGATTTGTAGTATATGTTCCGGTTTGTGTAGTCTGAGCGGCGGCAAAACCCGCGACAGTAGATAAGAAAAAAGACGTGACTAAAAATGCTAGTTTCTTCAAAATTCCCATTCCCCCCGATAAAAGAACTTACATTTAAATCAATACAAAGTCTTCCGATACTCATTATATATCTTCATGCAGAAATAATGCAAAGCCCCCACACACAGGGGTATTTATATTTTTTCGTTTTGGGAAAGAATAGTGAAATTTCTGGTCAAAAAGTATGTGAGTACTTTAGTGTGAACTGCTGGGTCTTCTGGAAAGAGTCTTCGACATGGCGCAGCGCGCGAGACCGGACAAAAACACCCGAAATATTGTCACCATCAGATATCTTCCACCTCAGCTCAACATAGATCACGTTGTGAAGCGACCTATTCTCTGCCTTATAGGATATGGTATCGCTAAACATGGCTTTAAAACGCTTATCGAAAAACTCATGCCTTAGATACAAGGTCCCTGTGTGGATCTCGCTCCACCTCGGATTATAATACTCGTATTCGACAAGCGTGCCGTTTATCGTCTGATCTTTTCGAAGAGAGTCTACTCTCCTACACGTGTAGGAAATATCCATATACGGCTGCCCTTTTATTATATGGAACACCGGAGACGCGCTTACGGAAATATTTGCGTTATCATTCGGGGTAAAACCTTTAGTATAATAGTTTCCCTTCACTATAGCATTGAAACTGAAGTGTTCTCCAAAATTGTAATATGCTCCGAACGACAGACCGTGACGATCCACATTCTGCAGTAGTATAGCCTTTTTAGCGTCTTCTCGGCTCTTCTCATACGCCAGATTAAAGCTCAGGTCCGGTCCTACACTCTGGAAAGCCCTCAAGTAGTAGTCCAGAACGACTGGTTCATGCATGCTGTAATATTTAAGTACCGTTCCGCCAAAAAGCGACAACCCTCCCTCGAAAGCCTTGCTTATCTCCATCGACCCAGCCTGGCGCACATAACGGTCTTCGCCCGGCTCTGTCCTCCTTTTGATGACATACTCAGTTTCCATTCTGTACCCATCATCAAGAGACAAGGAAACGCCGTATGTCTGGTTAAAATGTTTAGCGTCACCCTTGACCTTGTAAAAATCTATCTGGGCAAACGCCTGCGGGCTGATAAGACGGGTTATCTCATTGAGTTTGTTCTGGGCGTGTATATTCGCCGGATCAAGCTGAAGTACGTCCTCATAATACTCCCTGGCTTTCTCATAAAGGCTGGTGTGCAAAAATGTTTCGGCTTTTTTATTATACGCCTCGAGCTCTTCGGCGTGGGTATTTATCATGTCCAGCGTGTGGTTATGCTGGTTACGCTTGTCGTGGTGATCCGTGTTCGTCGAATGAAGATGCGCGAGCGCTTCTTTTGCCCTTGTCCTTTTGTGGTCCTTTTTGACTACGTCACTAAAAAGCGCCATGGCTTTATCCAGCTGGTCATCCCACATATATTGAAAAGCCAGGCTTTCTTCGGCATTGATATCATTTGGGGTAAGCTTAAGTATCTCGCTATACTGCTCTATAGACTTCTCAAGATCGTCGTTTAGCATGAAAAGACGCGCGAGTTTTTTCCGACTCTCTGTGTCTCGGGGGTTGTCTCGGATATGCTCCTGGAGGGTCTTTATCTCTTTGCCGGGTACCGATTCCTCTGCTGCTACTGTAATTGACGCGGCAAAAAAGAAGATAAGAACTGCCGCGATATTTATGTATTTTTTGTTTACCTCAAACATGCCTGCTGTTTTTATACGATTTAATCGCGCCTTTCTGACTTATTTTTTATCCGACCTCTCCCTGTCTGCCATTCGTATTCCTTTTTGTCAGAGGTCGATCGCTTTTTCAGATATGCCTCTATTTTGTAAAAAACTTCTTCAGTGGATATGACCTGCATGCAAACATTGTCCCTGCATGGTGTTTTGCGGTGGTTCGCGGCGGTAACGCATGGTGAGCACGCGAGATTCGCGTATATCGCGGTCCCATTTCCCAGCGGGCCGTAACGGTCCGGCGTTTCCGGTCCGAACAGGATGAAAGTCGGCATGTCGGTGACCGACGAAAAATGTCCCGGGCCGGAATCGTTGGTCACCATAAGAGATGATACATCGTAAAGCACCGGCAAATCTGACAATCCCACTTTTCCGGCAAAATTCACGCATCGGGACTCTGAGACCATGTCCGCCAGGACCTGTATCTCCTCTCTCTCGGAAGACGCTCCCGTCAAAAGGATCAGCGCGTTCCCGTCATATTCGAGTATTTTTTTGATAAGACCGGCAAACCTCTCAAGAGGCCAACGCCGCTGCGGCAGGAGATCTCCAACATTGGCATTAATGAGAACTACCCGGTCATTTCCAGGATCGAATCCGGAATATGCTTCTTTTACATTCTCCAGTATCCGTTTTTTTTCGACGGCGTCCGGGTGGATCTTCTCAAGGATTATTTCCTCATCTTCCACCAAAGTCTTTGAATAAGGCACCTCTCCGTTGTCTGAGATAAGGGCATTGACCAGCGCCATAAAATTCTTTGCTATGTGCATGTGAGGGTTATACGCCACCTTGTGCGTAAGCATATTCCCGCGATACAGCCCTTCATCGTAAAAAGAAAAGAATCCGACCCTGTTCCGCGCGCCAGAAAATCCCGTAAGAATAGCGGTGACCCTCGCGAAAAGCTCCAGGTCTACAACAGTATCTATCCCCCTTTTTCTTGTCCAGAAAAAGAATTTTATACTGTCCGCGAGAAGCGTCCATATGTTTGTATCCCGGATCGTGAAGATGTTATCCTCACCGACGGTGTTCAGGAGAAAAAGGCTTTCCCTGTTCTTTGAAAATATACAGAAAAAGAGTTCCGCGGAAAAAGCTTTGCGGACTTTCCTCATAGCTGGGTCGGCAAGTATAGTGCTCCCCATCTCCGACAGTTCCAGGAATAATATCTTTTTAGGTTTTGCCTCGATTTTAGGCAAAAAGAGCGAAAACACCCTTAGTACCCCCGTAAAAACGAAGGTAAGCGGTACCCCGCAATAGCGGTCTATGTTTCGCATGTGGTTAATATTCATAGCAAACTTCTTATTCCGCACCATCCGGGCACAGGAACCGAAGTCGTTCCTACTCTACCGGCGGCGGCGCGGAATGGTTTTCCCTCCACGACCCGTTGAACCCCGCCTGCTCTGAAATATTGTCTGGGGCTTGTGAAATTTCTCGCCCGGGAGCTCGGGATGTTCCAAGATGGGCAAGGCCGTTTTGATGTGGTTTTCAATATTTTTTATGTCCCTCCCCTGGTCCGGAGTAGCGAACGATATCGCGCGCCCTTTATGCCCGGCGCGGCCCGTGCGGCCGATCCTGTGAACATAATTCTCCGTATCGTCCGGAAGGTCGTAATTAATGACCGTTTCTATCCCGACGACGTCTATTCCCCTGGCCGCTATATCCGTCGCGACAAGTACCCTGTATTTACCTGTCTTAAACCCCTCCAGAGCTTCCCTTCTCTGACCGAGCGTACGGTCCGAATGTATCTCCGCCGCGTTGTGGCCCATTTCCTTGATCATGCGCTTGATCTTCGCCGCGCCCCTTTTTGTCCTGGAAAAAAGCAGCACCGGCCCGCGGTACTGGTCGAGCAGTTTTGAGAGCAGCTTCTTCTTGGATTCTCTTTTAACGATACATAACTCCTGCACGATACGTTCGGCGGCTGTGCCTGAGGGCGCCACCTCTACGTGGACGGGAAGCTTCATATGTGTGGTGCCTATCGATACGACTTCACCTGGTATTGTAGCCGAAAAAAGCATCGTCTGCCTTTTTCTGGGGATGACCTTGAGTATGCGTTCTATATCCGGCTTGAATCCCATATCCAGCATCCTGTCGGCTTCATCCAGGATAAGGACCTCGACATCATTCAGTTTCATCGTCTTCTGGGTCAAGTGATCCACAAGCCTGCCCGGCGTGGCAATAATGATCCGCGGGTTCTTTTTCAGGGTCTTCAGCTGCCTCGGCATCGGAACTCCCCCTATGATAACCACGGTATTCAATCCGAATTTGGGCGCTATCTTTTTGAATGTCTCGTCCACCTGTATGGCAAGTTCCCTTGTCGGAACTATCACCAGACACTTCCCCTCACTACGGGAAAGACGCTGAACAACAGGGATAGCGAACGCCAGGGTCTTTCCCGTGCCGGTCTGCGCCACGCCTATAACGTCGGTGCCATCTATCGCGATGGGGATCGCTTTATGCTGTATCGGGGTCGGATTAGTAAACTTCAGCCGGTCCAACGCTTCAATTATTTTCGGGGCTATTCCCAGCCCGTCAAAAGTAACATCCTTCTTCTTTTTCCCCCCCATGATCTTTCAACTCCTTATTATTTTAATTAAATATTGTACGTTCCTCTTTTTACCACAAATCTGCTTTTATTCTACACCAAAACCCTCGCAAAAGCTTCATGTTTAATTTCGAGGCGGTACGGAGCTTGTGGAACTATTGTCATTAAGGCCAGAGTGCGTTATACTCTAACTTGGATATGGACCTCGACTATACAAACAATATACTTATCACCTGCGCACGCGGGATCTCCCCCTTTCTGAAGGATGAGGTCAGCTCTCTCGGCTTTACCGTGGATTCCTCGCACGATACCGGTGTCGTTATCAGGTCCGCCTTCCGGGACACATACCGGCTCAACCTTGAATTAAGAACGGCTTTTAACGTCCTTTTCCTGCTGAAAGAGTTCCGCTGCGTTTCAGCAAAAGATCTGTACAATAAAGGTTACCAGCTGCCGTGGGAAGACATCATCTCCGAAGATGAATATGTTTCTGTCGTTTCGCAGGTATCCAACCCTAAAATAAAAAACACCATGTTCTCTAATCAGAAGCTTAAGGACGCGATCGTCGATCGTATACTAAAAAAGACGGGGCGACGTCCGAACTCAGGGCCGGACAGGCGGAACGTAGTCATAAACCTGTACTGGAAAGATAGCAAGGCCTGGGTATACATCAACACTTCGGGAACCAAGCTGTCCGACAGAGGCTACCGTAAAATACCCCTTAACGCACCCATGCAGGAAACACTGGCCAGCGCGGTCCTTCTAGCGTCCGGATACAATGGAACCGGGAACCTCGTCAACCCGATGTGCGGCAGCGGGACCATCGCCATAGAAGCTGCGATTATGGCATTAAAGAAAGCCCCGGGTCTTCTACATTCAAACTACGGTTTCATGCATCTGAAAAACTATGATAAAGAGTACTGGCAAGGCCTTAGAAAAGACGCCCTCGCGAGATCCGGCAAAAAACTTCCGGCGCTTATAATCGCGACGGATATACGCAAAGAAGCCGTGGACGCGGCGGTCAAAAACGCGAAGACCTGCGGCGTGGATCACCTCATAGATTTCAAAGTATGCGATTTCAGGGAGACGGATATGCCCTCGGGCGGCGGAGAGATAATACTGAACCCGGAATACGGCACGCGTATGGGGGACGAGAAAAAGCTTGCCGATACCTATAAGGAGATCGGAGATTTTTTCAAACAGAAATGCGGCGGCTATTCCGGATATATCTTCACCGGAAACCTTTCTCTCGCCAAAAAAGTCGGTCTCCGCGCAAGCAAACGTATACCTTTTCATACGGGTGATATCGAATGTCGTTTGCTCGAATACGACATATATTGATCTTTAAAAAAAAATCGCGCTTCTCCTGACGTCCCTTTATTTTCTTGTCATTTTTACACTTTTTGGGATATATTAATCTTACAGTACGCCAGCCGTATCCGGGAATAAAATATGAATGCATTCTTAATAGTCGGGATTATCCTTTTTTCTGGTTTTGTCTTCGGGCAAGTGTTTCAGCGTCTCGGGCTGCCAAAGATCGTCGGATACCTGTTAGCGGGGGTGGTCCTTAATCCCCAGATATGCACTTTTATACCCTCAAATATCACAACCGAGACCGACATAATAGAGAACATCGCTATCGCGTTCATAGCTTTCGCGATAGGCGGCACTATAGTGTTCCCCAAAATAAAAGAACAGGGAAAGGGCATCTTTTTCATCACGATATTTGAAGCTGAGATTACTTTTCTGTTGATCACAGCCGGATTTGTCATGCTCCTGCCTCTAGTCACGAATTTCCCGCAAACCGGCTGGTTCACGATCTTTATTCCATTCAGTCTTCTTCTGGGATGCCTCGGATCTCCGACAGACCCTTCTGTAGCGTTAGCGGTAACCCATGAATATAAGGCCAAAGGCGAGGTCTCCTCGACCATGTTAAGCGTCGCCGGATTTGACGACGTGCTTGGGATCATAAACTACAGTGTCGCTATCGTCATAGCTCAGGCCATCATAACAAAGGAAGCTTTCAGCGTATCCACCGTGGTCCTTACCCCTGTGCTCATATTGCTGGGTTCCGTTGTTCTAGGATGCTCTCTTGGCTTTATTTTTAACTTCATCACAAGAAAAATATCCAAAGAAAGCGAGGGAATGTTTTTTGTTCTTATCCTCAGCTTCCTCACTATGTGCTGGGGGCTTGCCAGCCTGCTCCACGCGGAAGAGATCCTTTCCATAATGATAATGGGAATAGTCGTGGCCAATTACAATCCACAACCAAAAAAAGTCTTCTCCATGCTGGAAAGATATTCGGAAGAACTTATTTTCCTGATATTTTTTGTGTTAAGCGGGTTACATCTGGATTTCGGTATGCCCCCCATCGTCTTCGTCCTGATCCTGTGTTTTGTGGTCTTCAGGATCATCGGAAAATATACCGGCACGGCACTCGGCGCGAAAATCGCGGGCTCTTCTCCCAAGATCAAAAAATATACGGCAAGCGGCCTGATCCCGTTCGGAGGCATAGTCATCGGCCTCGCCCTGATATTGAACCAAAATCCCATTTTCAAGGATATCTCCAATTACCTTATAAGCATCATCGTCGGCGGAACCATAATAAACGAATTTCTCGGTCCCATCTTTGTGAAAAAAGCCCTTAAAAACTCCGGCGAAATATCCTGATCTCTTTTCCCCCGGCGGCTCGCTAAACACTCATCTTTTCTTCCACATTTAAAACCAGAAAAAAGTTCCGTATGAAGTCACAGAAAAAATACGGAGCAGGCGGGGTTTGGGGACAAAAAAAAGGCCTGGCAATTTCTTGCCAGGCCTTATCTTTTATTCAGCACATTACAGCTTTACTACGTTTGTCGCCTGCGGGCCTTTTGCGCCTTCTTCGACGTCAAACTGAACCTTCTGACCTTCGCCCAGAGACTTGAAACCTTCGCCCTGGATCGCGTTGTGGTGAACGAAACAATCTTTGCTTCCGTCATCCGGTGTAATAAAACCATAACCCTTTGAGTCGTTAAACCATTTTACTGTTCCTGTTGCCATTGCTTCTACCTCCTGTTAAAAATAACATTACCGCAAATAAGGCCTAATGCAAAAAACCACAAGGCGATTTTGTTCCTAACCCTGTGGTTTAAAACTATCACTCCTCATTTGCTACCTCTACAACGAACATTATACCGCGATACCGCCAGAGGTCAACATAAATAGTGTTTTTTCTTATACCCCTGTTTTTTTTTGCAAACCTGCGCAAAATGGGCGTTTATTTCTTCTTTTTTGTCAATTTTCGCGCGTTCTCGGTCAAGAGTGTCTTTCTGAGGCGGATATTCTGCGGAGTTATCTCGACCAGCTCATCTTCCTCAATAAACTCAAGCGCGAATTCAAGCGTCTTTTCCCTTGGGGGGATAAGCTGAATGGCGTCGTCGGACCCCGACGAACGCATATTGGTCAGTTTTTTACCCTTTAGAGCGTTAACTACCAGGTCTACTCCCTTATTGTTCACTCCCAGGATCATCCCTTCATAAAGATCGTCTCCGGGTGAGATAAATATCTCTCCCCTCGGCTGAAGATTAAAAAGAGCGAAAGCGACAGCCTCTCCGGCCGACTGTGAAATAAGCACCCCTCTCTGTCTTTCGGGCATATCCCCTTTATACGTCTGGTATTCCAGAAAATTCTGGTACATGATGCCGCTGCCGCGGGTCATAAGCAGAAAATCGCTCCTGAACCCGATAAGCGCTCTGGAAGCTATGGTAAAATCCATCTTTATCGCGCCGGAAGAAGTCGTCTCTATGGTCCGCATCTCCGCTTTACGCTCACCGATCGCCTGCATAACGGAGCCCTGGTATTCGGTCTCCACTTCTATCACCACTTCCTCGACGGGCTCAAGGACCTGGTCTCCGGCTTTTTTCAAGATCACCTGCGGGCGGGACACCTCCATCTCATATCCTTCCCGGCGCATCGTCTCTATCAGTATGGACAGATGCAACTCGCCGCGGCCTGACACTTTGAACCGCTCGCCGCTGTCGACCTCTTCGATTTTTATGCCGACGTTTATCCTCGCCTCATGTCCCAGCCTTTCCCTAATATGTCTTGACGTTAAAAACCTGCCTCCGTCTTTTCCCGCGAGCGGGCTGGTATTGTGCGAAAAATTCATCGAGATGGTCGGCTCATCTATCTTTACGGTAGGAAGCCCTTTCGGATCGTCTATACAAGCCAGGGTCTCGCCCACCTGGACGTTTTCCATTCCTGATATAGAAATGATATCTCCAGCGATCGCTTTGTCGGTTTCCACGCGTTTCAGACCCTTGTACGTCATTATCTTTGTTGCTTTGGCCCTGCCGATCGTACCATCATGTTTTACGACCGCCATCGGGTCGCCGACACTGATCTCTCCATGAAAGATACGTCCGATAGCTATAAGACCTACATATGAATCGTAATCGAGCATAGTCACAAGCATCTGAAAAGGCATATCCGGGTCAGCGACAGGCGGCAGTACCCTGTGCAAAATGGTCTCCAAGAGAGGTTTTACCGACTCCCCCGGCTCATCAAGATCCAGCGTCGCGTGCCCGTCCTTGCCTGAAGCGTACACTATAGGAAAATCGAGCTGTTCATCGGTAGCGTTCAATTCGCAGAAAAGATCAAAAGTCATATCGGCGACCTCATCGGGACGAATGTGCGGCCGATCCAGCTTATTGACAACGAGTATCGGCTTCAGATGCAGCTCCAGAGATTTTTTCAAAACAAATTTCGTCTGGGGCATCGGCCCTTCAAAAGCGTCTACCAGAAGAAGCACTCCGTCCACCATTTGAAGTATACGCTCAACCTCACTGCCAAAATCGGCGTGGCCCGGGGTATCGACCAGGTTAAACTGCACCCCTTTATATTCAAGTGAAGCGTTTTTGGAAAGGATAGTTATTCCCCTTTCCTTCTCGAGCGGGTTTGAATCCATGATAGTGGTTTCCCCGTCCTTAAAATCATACGCTCCGGTATATTTCAGCAGCGCGTCAACAAGTGTGGTCTTACCGTGATCGACATGCGCGATGATCGCGATATTCCTTATATTTTTTCTTCTCTTTTGGTTCGGCATAATAACACTATTTCCCTTTCGACCCTTTTGCTTTATGGGCCGGCTTAAACAAATAAAAAACCACGAGGTTAACAACTCGCCTCCTCGTGGCTGTATTCCCCGAGCAAACGGGGATCAAGTAGAGAGATAACTATACTACGGGAAGCGCTTTATGTAAAGCGCCTGTATGTTCTTACTCTATGTCTTTTCTATTATTGCCCTTTCGAAACTCCTTTTGTTATTTTAATACCGGCGCACGGAAAAACATCGAATGGGAGTATTCGCTGACGAACGCGGAAAATTTGGATTCCTTCTGTTCGTAAATTTTCTCAAAATCGCGTTCAGGATAGTACCCCTGGCATGACGTGACAGTCTTCATGTATTTGGAGAATTCCTTATCAGCGCCCTCCAGTTTAGCCAGCATGGCCCTGGAAAGATATTCAAGGGTCTGAAAAGTATTAGTGACAACAAATATATTCTCGCGCTTATAATACTCCGACAGAAGATGCTCCAGTATATGCTGACTGGTTATCACGTTAACATTTTTATTGAACCTCTTTCTATGCATGACCTGGTACCCTATCGGCAAGTAAAACGTCTCCATGGTCTTTTTGTAGTCTATAGAACAGAGCAGGATATCAAACTCTTCCTTGAACCTCTCGACATCCTCGGAAAGCTTGGCGTAGTGCGGTATCTGGAAATGCCCGCTCATCCTGTCCCCGGAGAAATTCTCGATGATGTTCATATAAAGCTTATGCTTATTCTGGTTGAACCAGGTGCCTGACGCCATAAAGAAAATATCCTTTTTAAATGTCCAGTATATGTCGAGTGCGCCAAAAACATACCCCATCACCTCGGCAATGTGGTGACAAAGGTAGTTCGCGTTCATTATGTTGTAAACTATCTGGTGGTTAAAAGAATACGCGGCCTTTTGGGAAATAAACAGCTTTTCGGCGTAGGGCATGAACTTCTTCCTGTCGCATAGCGGGCCCTTACTGCCCGAATAATCCTTACCCAGATAAAATTCATCGATGGAAATACAAGCGTCTTTCAAACTGTGCTGCAGGTGGCGGTGCGTCCCATGGGCCGTTACCGTTATCATTACCGGAGTACACAGTTTTTTTATGCCTTTTGAAAATATCCCGGCTCCAAAAGAATTTACCTGAAAAGCCAGTATCTGAAAAGTATGACTATCCACTTTGTGGACGTATGCCGCGCCGTCACGGCAGTATATCTTGCCGCTGGAACTGAGCTTCTTGTTCGACATTATCTTTTTAATAAAACCATCGAAGTCTGCTTTGTTTATTTTTTTCTTCTTCCTGAGAGGGCCGATCTGCTTTCTAACCTCCCGCTGAAAATTATTGTATTTTTTCGTCAACATAGCTCCTCCTTTAATGTTCTAATGCTCTTCTAAAATAGATTCTATATAAACGCTGTCTCCATTGCAAGGAAGTTCTATTATCCGACGGCATTTCTCCGTTTTTTTCCGCCCCTGGTATCCGTGTTCCTTTTTTTCATGTATACTATAGTACACATGACTACACGCACATCTATTCACAGAGAGATGACACGCCTTATGGACGAGGCTCCGCTGACGCCCGTCCATTGGAAGATCTGGTGGCTGTCCGCGATGGGAATATTCCTGGATGGTTTCGACCTTTTTATTATAGGGGTTGCTCTGCCTCTTATAATGAAGACATTTCCCACCTCCCCCTATATTGTAGGCTTAATAGGCGCGGCGGCGGTACTGGGCGCGGTAGTCGGGGCTTCAGTCGGCGGAACACTAAGCGACCGGTGGGGCCGAAAAGCGTTGTATATACTCGACCTGGGGGTATTTATTGTACTTTCTGTATTCTCCGCGTTTTCATGGAACGTTGTCTCTCTCATAGCGTTCAGGTTTCTCCTGGGAATAGGTATCGGAGCTGATTATCCTATATGCGCTTCTTACATCTCGGCATTTATGCCTACACGCAGCCGCGGACGGATGCTTATAGGAGCTTTCAGTTTCCAGGCGCTGGGAATGGCCGCCGGTGCGGCTGTGGGACTTGTGATCCTGAAGATCTTCCCCCACTTCGGAGCCTGGCGTTTTATGCTGGCATTCGGCGCCCTTCCGGCGATCGTCGTCATCCTGCTAAGGATGTCCGTACCCGAAAGCGCGCGGTGGTATCTCCTGCACGGTAAACATACCGAAGCCGCCGAAGTCATCAAAAAACTGGTTCCTTCAAGCGAAGGCGAAATACACGAACTGGCCGCAAAAGCCCATAGACTTCCGGAAGATGAGATCCTTGAAAAACCCGGCCACAGTATCCTGTTCAGTAAAAAATACATAAAACGGACGATACTCGCCGTTGTCCCGTGGTTTCTGATGGATATCATCACTTATGCCGTGGGCATTTTCACGCCGATAATACTGGCGACGATGGCTTTTTCCGGCAGCGGACTCAGCACGATAGCCGGCGACTTTAAGGCCACCGAAGGAGCGATGTTCCTCGACCTTTTTCTTGTTGTGGGGTTTTTGATCAACATCATGCTTATCGATAAGTGGGGCCGCATTAAACTGCAGCTATTCGGTTTCGGGGGGATGTCCCTGGGACTGCTGATCCTGGCCGCGTCCACCGTCGCGAACATAGGCAATACCGGCAATCTTATCCTGGTCTTTGCCGGGTTCATCATATTCAACGTCCTCATGAACATGGGGCCGAATGCCACGACTTCCATTTTACCCGCCGAGCTTTATCCGACGAATATGCGGGGTTCCGGACACGGGTTCGCCGCGGCGGTAGCGAAATTAGGAGCAGCTGTGGGAATATTCATGCTGCCGGTAGTCAAAGCGTCGGTAGGCATGACTTTCACGCTTATCATGCTGGCGATGTTGTCCGTCCTCGCCTTCATGGTAACGCTTGTCTTCAGAGTAGAAACTAAGAACAGGTCACTGGAAGAACTCAGTATGATGCTTTAGGGCTGACACTTTTCCCTTTATGCCTCGTGCAGAGACGCTGACAGCATGATAAGTGACATCCCGCCGAATATCATATTGATACCCACGAGAAGTCCTATCACCCATGACGACGTGCTCGGCCAGCCGGCCCAGATGATAGCGGCTATCACGATACCCGCCAGACCACTGACAAGAAGCCACACCCAGTTACTTTCCGGGCGATGCTGCAGTGAGATGACTATTTTCATCAACCCTTCGAAAATAAAAAGGAACGCCAGTATAAGAGTGAGGGTCATGACTCCTTGTAGCGGGAAAAATAAAAATACGGCGCCGACCGCGAGATAGATCAGTCCACCTATAAGCCTGATTATGCATCTGCCGGCATCCAGAGCTTTGAATGAATGCGCGACCTGTATAATACCGCTTATAACAAGCACCCACCCCACCAGGACTTCAAGCGCGATGGTAAAAATAAACGGTACGGAAATAGCCGCCATGCCTACAATTATAAGCAGGATCCCTGCCGCTAAGAACCATCCTTTAGATACTTTTATCTGATTTTCCATTATGATCTCCTTTTTGTTTTGGATCTTCATGTCGTGAATAGTACTACTTCATATTATATTACGTCCCGCCAATAAAACAACAGGCAAAACCTCAGTTTTTTCTGAGAACGATAAATTACTTCCCTCCAGAATTAACTTACCACTATCCCGAAAAGAATACCGCTGACTGTCGCCATAACAACTACCAGGCTGACATATACTACGGTTTTTTTTGTTCCCATGACCCCCCTGATAACCAGCATATTCGGCAAACTAAGCGCCGGACCTGCCAGGAGCAACGCCAATGCCGGACCTTTCCCCATTCCGGAACCTATAAGTCCCTGCAATATCGGTACTTCCGTCAAGGTGGCAAAATACATAAAAGCGCCCACTATTGAAGCAAAAAAATTAGATAACAAAGAATTACCGCCTACAGCTTTCGCTATTATCCATGGCGGTATTAACCCTGCTTCCCCCGGTCTGCCCAGGAGTACGCCGGCAACGATAACCCCGACAAAAAGCAAAGGAAGGATCTGGTCGGCGAACCCTATCGAAACAGATACCCAGCTCTTCAATTCATCTTTCTTGAACCACTTGAGGAGCATCACACTCAGGCTAAGCAGCAAGAATCCGGATAGATACCATTTCATGCTGTAAATAACGCTCCAGACGTTTGTTTCCCCGATCTGCGGCTTGACCCAGTTCGCGAAAACAAGAAAGGCTACCATCGCGGCAAAATACAGACCATTCTGAAGTAAAGACCTGTTTTCCCTGACCTCCTCGACAAATAGATCATCCGTAGTTTCTTTATTTTGTTCTTCTTTCCTGAAAATAAGCTGCATCAAGAGCCCTATGACTATACTAAAAAGGATAGCGCCAAAGGCTCTCGCGGCTCCCAGCTCCCATCCGAGAACGCGGGCTGTCAGGATTATAGCTAAAACATTTATCGCGGGGCCCGAATAAAGAAACGCCGTAGCGGGGCCGAGCCCCGCCCCCCTTTTGTATATCCCCGAAAATAGAGGCAAGACCGTGCATGAGCATACAGCAAGTATCGTTCCCGAAACAGAAGCGACGCTATACGCTAAAAATTTATTCGCCTTAGCTCCAAAATATTTAATAACAGATGCCTGACTTATGAAAACAGATATCGCTCCCGCTATAAAAAACGCCGGAACGAGACATAAAAGAACATGCTCCCGCGCGTACCATTTAACCAGCGCCAAAGATTCAAACAAAGGTCCCGTTAATTTTATGTGCTCTAACGGCAGAAAATAGCACACAAGAAAACCAACTATTATTAAAAATGACTTTAACTGTCTTTTCACAGACGATCACTCCCCAACTTTCGATGAGATCTATTGCTGTATATTTATAGCTCTTGAAAAAGTCCGGTGGCGGGATCCTTTCCGCTTATAACTGTACTCTTGTAGTACGCACAAAAAGCGCGAGGACTTTATCCCAGAACTGGCCGCCCAAAACGAGAAAACTCAAAATGAACATCACATCCCCCGCCCCGGCGACGGCGATCCGATGCTCCCCGGTATAAGGTATCAGGTTTTCGATATTAGGTCCTACCCAGCCCCTAACAAGCGGTACCGTGAACAGAAACAATACCTATAAAATAACGTATAGGTCCAACGACTTCAGGCGGGGCATATCTCTTAACCCACTTAAAAACCACGCCCTTTATCTGTTCATATCCCTGTTTACCGAGAACCGCTACCGCCCACACTATACCCAGCTGTGGGGTAACAAAGAAAAATATGCCTGATAACGTCGCCTTTATAGTGGGTGAAAGGCCGGGGGAAGTAACAAATGGTATGAGAAGCGTCGTAAGCTGCCCGACAACAAAAATAACTATACCGAGGATATACCGTCCCCTGTCTACCGGCTGCTACTGAACCTGCTCGTTGTTCATCTGGGCTCCTTCTTTTCGATATCTTTATGAAATGATCAATACGACTATTATACCACTTCAAGATGCAACTGCAAAAAAAATGGCACTAAGCTTTAATCGTGATATAGCAGGTGCCGCCGGTCGGCGACATTCTCATTGGACAGGTATTCGTCATACGTGGTGTCGGGCCGATCTATGTACCCCTTCGGCGTGATCTCGACAATGCGGTTAGCTACTGTCTGTATAAGCTGGTGGTCATGTGATGAAAAGAGAATAGTTCCTTTATACTTAGTGAGTCCTTCGTTCAATGATGAAATGGCTTCCAGGTCCAGGTGGTTTGTCGGTTCGTCCAGTATCAGGACATTGGCCTGCACAAGCATCATACGCGCCAGCATACACCTTACCTTCTCCCCTCCGGAAAGAACATTCACTTTTTTAAAAGCGTCATCTCCGGCAAAAAGCATACGGCCCAGAAACCCGCGGACAAAAGTCTTCTCCGTATTATCCGTATACTGCATAAGCCAATCCATAAGTTCCATCTCTTTTTCGAAGTAGGCTGTATTGTCTTTGGGATAATACGCGTTTTTTATCGACACGCCCCAGTTCGCGATGCCCGAGTCCGACTTGATCTCTTTCGCAAGTATCCGAAAAAGGGTCGTCTTCACCAGATCGTTGTGCCCTACAAAAGCGACCTTATCCCCTTTTTCGATCCTGATATCCAGGTCCTTGAACATGACCTGACCCTCCTGCGACTTGGACAGGCCTTCTATATTCAGGATACTGTTTCCGGACTCGCGTTCCTGCTCAAAGTTTATATATGGGTATTTTCTGGAAGACGGCTTTATGTCCTCAAGGGTAAGCTGCTCAAGGCTTTTTTTACGGCTGGTAGCCTGTTTTGCCTTGGAGGCATTGGCGCTGAACCGTGTTATAAAAGCCTGCAGCTCTTTGCGTTTTTCCATTATCTTTTCGTTGGCCTGGTTACGCTGGTCGATAGCAAGCTGGCTTGACTGCCTCCAAAAATTATAATTTCCTAAAAACAGCTGTATCTTACCGTAATCGATATCAGCGATATGAGTGCAGACTTTATTAAGAAAATGCCGGTCATGAGAAATGATAATGGCGGTATTTTTGAAATTGCATAAAAACCCCTCGAGCCACACGCAGGTCTCTACATCCAGGTAGTTTGTAGGCTCATCCAACAGCAGTATATCCGGGTCCCCGAAAAGGGCTTGGGCCAGAAGCACGCGGACTTTCTGCCACCCCTCAAGCTGTTTCATTTTAACCTCGAGAAGTTCCTGCGGGATACCCACATTGCTCAGAAGTTTAGCCGCGTCGGATTCGGCGTTCCATCCGTCAATCTCGGCGAACTCCCCTTCCAGGACAGAGACTTTCATCCCGTCTTCATCGGAAAAATCCTCTTTCCCGTAAAGAGCGTCTTTCTCATCCATGATGTCATACAGGCGCTTATGCCCCATGATGACCGTATTAAGAACCGTATATTCATCAAAAGCAAACTGATCCTGCTTGAGAACTGAGATCCTTTCATCGGGAGTTACGAAGACGTCCCCGGCCGTTGTCTCCAGCTCTCCTGAGAGTATATTTAAAAACGTCGACTTGCCTGAGCCATTCGCGCCTATTAATCCGTAGCAATTACCCTTAGAAAAAGTAATATTTACTTTGGAAAAAAGTTTACGCTTCCCAAATTGCAATGTTACATCATTAGCCTGTATCATACCCTGCCTTGCCTATTTTTACTTGATCACCCTGTTACTGTTTGTATTTGAATAGAAGAGCATACACAATCTTAGGGGTTTTGTAAAGGAGAACGTCCGGCGATCGTGAACTGTGAAGATATTGGGTAAATCCAAAATCCTAAGCCCAAAATCCAAAGGAATCCCAAAAATCCAAAACCAAAAAAACGCCATGTTTTAGATTTAGTCATTTGGATTTTGACATTTGATTTTATCTGGCAGGTGGTCCGTCGTCTGTGAACTATTTCCTTCCCTTCCTCCATATCGCTCAAACTTACTTCATGGTGAAGATACAAACCTTTTCAAATATTAAACTTAGGGAAGAGTTCCTTGATACGATCGAAGAACGGTGCTGCTTTGTCATCTCTCCCCATAGCTTCATAGCTTCTAGCAAGAAAAGACAAAACATATCTTTCCTGAAACTTGTCATGCGGGGCTTCCTGAAGTAAAGCCCAGGCTCTGGACAAATATTGCGCGGATACTTCATAATTCTTAATATGCTGGAAATAAATACGTCCCAGTTCCGCGTTCAGCTCCCATGAATCCGGATTTCTCCTTAGGCCTTCCTGCAAAAAAGCTATACTCTGGTCTACTTTTCCCAACCTGTCACATACATAAAATCCGGTTAGCACATATGCCTGTATATTATGAGGATCTATTTCCGCGGCATAATACAACCAGGGGATGATCTCTTTTACCTGATCACCATGCAGATGTACATGTTCTGTTACATCGATCTCATCGGATAGTCGGAACAATATATTAAACGGACTTAGATCCGTAAGAATATGCTCGTCAGGACTCTCACCGATCTTGGGATCCTGTTCGGCGATCGCGATACCCTTTTCATGTTCATCAGAGAAATGCCCGACCCCACCATGAAAATACCGATCTGCCTGAAGGATCGATAAACTGGATACTATAGACCTTCCTTCCCCTAAAAAACGCATAAAAACGGGAACATCAGACTCGGGATGGTCAATAGCGTAAATCTGATCATATAGATCTATCTTCACTGCCAAAAAACCCGCAATGAATAGACATACAATAGCTATAGCTATAGACTTGGCTCTCACAACCTTTTCCTCTCAAACATGTATCCGGAAAGATACAACAGAGCACAGCAGTAAATAACGGTATATCCTGATAAAGAAAAAACCACCCATAAAGGGAGAGGATCCCACGCGTGTGTGATCCGTGTTCTGAGGTCAAAAAATTCAAGATGTGGCAAGAAATAATAGATAGCGCCATACAAAACAGAAATGATGCCTTTGGAAAAAAGGGCGATCTCCCTCAATGAATCCGCAAGTCCCCCGATAGAAATATACAGCAAAAAAGACAATACAATATTTGCTGACATTGTTAAAAAATTTGAAAAAAACATTACAAGAGCCGTAACCAGACAAAGAAACAAAAGTCCAAAAAGATACCCCTGCGCGAGAAGTACCAGACTTTTCCCCTCTCCTCCTGTCATATAAAACCCGGTAAAAATAGCGTAAAAGATGGTAAAAGAAAGACCGGACACCAATACCCCGCCGAAGAACTTACCCATTATGATCGTCTGCCTGCTTAGAGGTTTTGCCAGAAGCGGATATATAGTCCTCGCCGCTATCTCGGAAGGAAGTTGCTTTGCCGTAAAAGTCACCGCTGTAATAAAAGAAAAGAACATCACCAGCGAATAGCCAAGATCCCTTACATAACGTGAGACTCCGCCTATATCAAAAAAATTCTGATAAGATAGAAAACCGAGCAAAATAAGCATGAAGATCAATAAAACATAGAAATCTTTTTTGCGGATAAGTTCTTTTATCATCCCGCACGCTATAGCCCACACTGCTCTCATTTTTTCTCTCCTATCATCTCTAAAAAGTAGCTTTCCAAAGATTGACCTTCCTCTTTATCGCCAAGAAGTTCCCTAGCTGAACCAACCGCCAAAAGACGCCCTTTGTTTAAAATACCTATCCTGTCGGTTACCAGCTCTACCTCTGAGAGCTCATGTGAAGAAAAAAAGATCGTCTTCCCCTTTGACCGGAGATCCTGGATCACCTCTCGCATCTTTTTGCGGGCAACGGGATCCAAACCACTTGTAGGCTCATCCAGTATCAATAGATCCGGGTCATTTATAAGTGCCTGGGCGAAACTGACTTTTTGCATCATCCCTTTAGAAAAAGTACGCATAAGCTTATTCGCGTGCTCGGGGAGGTCTACCAACTGAAGAAGTTTTTCGATCCTTTCCTTTAACACTCTTTTCGGTATTCTAAAAATGTTGCCGTACATTATCAAGAGCTCTACCGGCGTAAGATACCTGTAATAATCAGCTATTTCGGGCATATATCCCACCGCTTGACGTGTTTTTGGCGCTGACGGAGGTGATCCGAATAAAGTCAGCTCTCCCTTTTTAGGGATCAATATTCCCAATAAAAGTTTTATAGTAGTGGTTTTTCCGGCGCCATTAGGTCCGATAAATCCAAAGATCTCTCCGCTGTTTACGGAGATATCTATCCCCTTCAGGACTTCTCTCTTTTCCTTCCCGGGAATATAAGTGTAGTGGAGATCTTTCGCAGTAAGTATTGTCTTCATATATCATTCCTTTTCTCGCGCTCGAGAAACAGACCCTCTTAGCTTATCACATATCTCTTCATTTTCAACAGCAAATCTTGGGTGTTTTCGAAAAAGACATTTCATCCAACTTATTTATTTTAACTTTATATAAAACAAATTTTTCTGACATTTGGTCTTCAAAAAGCTTCTGCTCCTTACCACTATGGATTGATTCTACAATATGTTTTGTAGTAATATCTGTCCTTTTTCGTTCTATATCTTCCCTCATACTATCATGAACAGACCCTTCTTCCATTATCTCTACTGTACCATTTATCTTATAACATCTTAGACGTTTCTCATCCAGCAAAGATATAGAAACCTTGGGGTTTTGTTTTAGATTTTCTCATATCTTCCAGGCAGGATAATCAAAAATATACAAGTAATCATCTTCAATTTTTATCAATAATTTGCACGCACCATTAGGATCCCTCCCGCAAATCACTTGTCGAAACGGACACAAAAATGTATTTTCCCCTTTTCAATATTGTTCCAATTTTTTCAAGTAACATAGCTTTATCCTACCCCCTTAACGGCCCCTACCACAACAAATCCGCCTTTTCCATAGTCTTCTCGCGGCTTCTCAACAACACTTAATTTGTCGGGATAATCGAATATCGTCTGATAATATGAAAATTCACAGAATCCCGCCGTTTTAAGTATTTGTGCAACTTCTTTAATATCAAAAAAACGGGCATAACCATAAAAGACACTTCCCCTTTTCTGATAAAACTTGCCTAGAAAACTTTCTTTATCTACTATGCCTATGACAATCGTTCCGTTTGGTTTTAATACTCTAGCTGCTTCAGTTATAACTTTCTCAGGATCCCGCACAAAACATAGTGTGACAATTATAGCCACATAATCAAACGTGGAGTCCTTAAATGAAAGTTCTTCTCCCGTTCCTACGGCGGCATCTACCCCTCTTTCTCTGGCGAGTTCAACCATTTTCTTTGACGGGTCAATCCCCTTAGCAATGCCCAGGGGGGCGGCGAACCTTCCTGAACCAACACCGATCTCCAAGCCATACCCTTCTTCCGGAAGAA
>JAVCCB010000035.1 GCA_030765685.1 Candidatus Tantalella remota
AGCGCGAGCCCGATAGAGATAATGGTGAAAGAGAACGATACGCCGAAAAGATATGAAATAGCGGAAGAGCTTGCCGAAGATATGAGACAGTATGCTTTTCTGGAAAATGTGGAAATAGATCGGCCTGTACACACTATCGAATACAAACTTACTCTTAACAGAGACCTTATCAGGCGTCTTGCGATAAACCCTTCGGATATAGCCAGAACGTTACGCGCGTCGCTTGAAGGAACCATACTGTACGAGTTCAGGGGTCCGGACGAGACCGTGTACACAAGGCTTACTATCGTTACCGAGGCGAAAGACGATATAAACAAGATATTCGATATACCGATAGAGAATAGAGGGCAGTACCTGGTGCCTTTAAGGGATCTTGTGAATATAGAAAAAACCGCAAAACCCGATTCCATAATAAGGGACGAACTTAAAAGAAGCACCACCATTTATGGCGACATAAAGCCGAAGTCCAAGAAGACGCCGCTTGAAATTGCGGACTATTTCGAAAAAAATGTGTTTCCATTATTTAAAGAACAATATCCCACATCCATAATCGAGTTTCGTGGAGAGGTGAAGGATACGCGCGAGTCCGGCGGGGATTTTAACCTGGCGATAATAATGGCCGTCGCTTTGATATACATAATACTGGCGCTTCTGTTTGATTCGCTTATTAAGCCTCTTATCATAATGGTGGCTATTCCTTTCGGGGTAACTGGCATAATACTTGCTTTTTGGGCGCATGGAATAAAAATGTACGGGTTTTTCGCTGTTATAGGAGCTTTGGGTTTGGCGGGGGTAGTGGTAAACGACAGTATAATCATGCTTTCCAAGCTTGATGTGTCGTTCGATATGACAAGACCCTTGGCCGAGAGAGACGCTCAAATATCGGCAATTGCCAAGACCAGGCTGAGGGCGGTGGTTCTTACCACGCTTACTACTGTGGCGGCTATTTTTCCGACGGCGTACGGATGGGCAGGGTACGACTCTATGCTTGCTCAGATGATGCTGGCGCTCTCCTGGGGATTGCTGTTCGCTACGGCGGTAACGTTGGTCATAATTCCGTGCTTATACAGTTTCTACAAAGGTGCGCAATATAGGATGCAATGAAAAAATTTATATTAAGAACTGTGTTTTTTTCGGCCTTGATACTTTTTCCGGGTCATTCTTTCGCCGTTGATGTTCCCGCGAGGGACCTTTCTTTGGACGAATTTATAGAGATGAGCTGTTCTAACGACAGGGTTTTTGAGGGGATACTTACAGAAGGCCTGAAAATAAACTATTTCAAAAAACTCGAAATGCCCGCCGATGATATAGTGATGGCCATAAAGAACAACTATGCTGCGTATTTAAGACCCGATAAAGGCAAGCCGGAATACGAATTTTCTTTAGCTAAACTTTTTCCGTTTACGGGGACCGAGGTTGAAGCCGGATATTCTTCTACGGCCAAAGGTTCGGGGGCGGCGGATATAGAAGGCGAGTTTTACGCCACGGTCACTCAGCCCGTGGCAAGGAACGCTTTTGGTAGGGCCAACAGGCTTCTGGACGAAATAGTGGGGCTTGAACAGGATATTGCGGAGTATCAGGTCGTGGAGGCGTATGAAAAGTATCTGTCTTCGGTAATAAACATATATTACGACTGGAACGAAGCCTACGAAAACCTTAAGACCGCGGAAAATTCATACAAAGAGAACATGAAGATACTGGATAACGTCAGGGAAAGAGAGAAGAATAATATCGCTCTTCCTGTTGATGTTAACAAGGTGCTTCTTCAAGTACTTCTGAAAGAAGAGACGCTCATTGATGCCGGAAACAGTTTTACAGAATATACCAATCTTCTCAAGAAGAGCATAGGGTACGGCATAGAGGAAGAACTCGTGCCGGTTGGGGCTGATATGTTCGAAGGGGTGGAGATAGATTTCGACGCCGATTACGCGGTTTTCAGGGAAGATGGAAGAACCTCTCTTATCTTGGATATGCTTGAGGAGAAAAGTTTGCTAGAAGTAGATAAATACGCCGACGCGCTTTTTCCTTCGATAGACCTTTTCGTCGATTACAGGATCAAAGGTTCCGACCGGACACTGAACAAGGACGATAAAAGGGTTTTTGCCGGGTTTGCTCTTGAATATCCGTTTCCCGGACAGGTTGAGAATGCGGAACTGGCCACCGCGAAAATTGAAAGCACAATGAAGGATCTTGACCGAGTTAACACTCAGGTAAGAATATACACAGAGCTCCGGAACATATACAAAGAGATAAATAAGGAAAAGAAACTTATAAAGATAGCCGAAAAAAAGATCAAGACGGCACAGTCCGTTGTGCATGACGACGCCATAAACTATTCTTACGGCAGGGTGGTTCTTAATAATTTTATCGACGAAGTCAACCAATTGGATCTTAACAGGTTCAGCTTCATACAGCGCAACATCCGCCTTAAAAAACTTATCATAGAGTGGCTTACCATTACCGACAGGCTTGTCAGGGAAGAGGGTGACGAGATTGCCGTCTCGCCCCCTAGTCCATAGCAAACCCCGAGGTAACTTTTGGCGATTTATTTTTGGTGACTGGCATCCAGCCCTGGTTTTCCCGTAATATGCTGGTGAGTGCCCACCAAAAGCCGAAGGATTTAGATTCTTCAGTTCCTCACGGTCTTCAGAATGACTAAACCAGGGTTATCCTAAAGCATTGGTGAACAGGCACCACGCTTCTGAGTGGATGCCAGTCACCAATGCACGAAAAACGCTCCTTGTGTTAGTCACCAAAGCCCGGTCGAGCTTGACATCTTGGCAAAAAATGTTAGAATACACTAACTTATTGAGGTTTGGGCGAAAGTCCCGGGTAC
>JAVCCB010000072.1 GCA_030765685.1 Candidatus Tantalella remota
ATCTATTTGAGGAAAAAAATGTAATTGATCTTGAGAAAAAGCATCCCAAACCTTTATCTTTGAGGAGGTGCCCCGGAACGCTTGAGGATTTTTACGGGCAGAAACACATCATTGGTGACGGCATGCTTTTGAAGCGTGCCATAGAAGCGGACAGGTTAAGTTCACTTATATTTTATGGTCCTCCGGGAACAGGCAAAACAGCGTTGGCTACAGTTATATCCAAAAGAACGGGTGCTGAATTCATGAAATCTAATGCTGTTTCCAGTAACGTGAAAGAGATCCGCGATGTTATAGATATCGCCGGAAGAACCAGAAAACTTTACGAGAGAAGAACCATTTTGCTCTTAGATGAGATACACAGGTTCAATAAAGCGCAGCAGGATGTTTTGATGCCCGCCGTGGAAGAAGGGATCTTGATCCTTATTGGGACCACTACCGAAAATCCGTTCTTTTCCGTGAATGCCGCGCTTCTCTCGAGAAGTCAGGTATTCGAATTTAAACCACTTGATGAGATCGACGTAAGATCTGTTGTAACAGGGGCGCTGGCAGATAATGAAAAAGGTTTAGGTTTGTTTCGGATTAAAATCACGGATGAAGCTATAGGACATCTCGCGAAGATCGCCCGAGGCGATGCCCGGAAAGCCTTGAATGCATTGGAACTCGCTGCGCTCACGACCCCTCAGGATAAAGACGGATTTAGGAATATCACGTTAAAAGAAGCCGAAGAATCCATTCAAAAAAAAGCGGTTTTATATGATAAGGCCGGCGACGCGCACTATGATACAAAAAGTGCTTACATCAAAAGTATCCGGGGGTCTGATCCCGACGCGGCGCTTTACTGGCTGGCGAAGATGATAGTTGCCGGTGAAGATCCCAGGGTAATTTCAAGGCGTCTATTGATCTCAGCTTCCGAAGATGTCGGTAACGCCGACCCACAGGCGCTCCTTGTGGCGAATGCTGCCATGCAGGCGGCTGATTTTATAGGGTTTCCAGAAGCAAGGATACCGCTTGCGCAAGCCACTATTTATGTCGCTTGCGCACCTAAAAGTAACGCTTCTTATCTCGCGATAGAAAGCGCAATGGAAGACATTAGCGAAGGAGGAAGACAGGAAGTACCGAATCATCTGAAAGATACTCATTACGCGGGTGCAAAACAACTTGGGCGTGGAGAAGGTTACAAATACGCGCATTCGTATGATGGCCATTATGTTAAACAGGAATATATGAACGAAAAGAAGAAATATTATATACCTACACAAATGGGGTTCGAGAAAAAAATAAAAGAATGGATGGAGAATCTCGAAAAAATGTCCGGGAACAATGGCCGCAATGAGACGAAAGGCGTCGAATGAAAGCCAAAGCGATCGCTTTGATTTCTGGGGGGTTAGACAGCCTGCTTGCTGCCAGAGTTATGATGGAACAGGGCATTGAGGTGTATGGTGTATGTTTCGTTATGTCCTTTGCTTCACGTGATATTGACAAATTCAAAGAACAGGTAACGATCACGTCTTCAAAAGCCGGCATTACGGTTAGAATGGTCGATATCTCGGACGATTTTCTCAAGATCTTTAAAAATCCGAAATATGGTTACGGGGCGAATTTGAATCCATGTATAGATTGTAAGATACTTATGCTGAAAAAAGCTAAAGAAATAATGGAAGAACAAAAGGCCGATTTTGTTGTAACAGGTGAAGTTCTGGGGGAGAGGCCAATGTCCCAGCGAAGAGACGCGTTAAATATCATCCAGAAATGTTCCGAACTTAACGGATATCTTCTAAGGCCGCTTTCCGCGAAAATTCTTGAAGAAACTATCCCCGAGAAAGAAGGAAAAGTTAACAGAGAAAAGCTGTATGGGTTCAGCGGCCGGGGACGGACCAATCAGTTTGAATTAGCGAAAAAGTTCGGCATAACAGAATATTTTACACCTGCGGGGGGATGCCTTTTAACTGATCCTAATTTTTCCTGGCGGTTAAAAGACCTTATGCGGCACGAAGGTTTAAAGCGCGAAGATATAAAACTTCTAAAATATGGGCGGCATTTTCGATTAGATGATGAAACCAAGGTAATAGTCGGAAGGGATGAAGGAGATAACGAAAATATCCTGCTTACAAAAAGCGGAAATGATATTCTGATGAACATAAAGGAAAAAAATGGTCCGTATGTTTTATTGCGCGGTAATATATCCGATGCGAACATAAGAATGGCTGCATCGCTTTGTGTGAGCCATTCAAAATACAAAGATTCAGCCGGGGAAATTATTGAGTACTGGCAAAATGAAGATGATATGGTGGAAATAGAAGCGGTTTCCTTGAATAAGAAGGAAATTGAAAAAAGGCGTGTTGGGAAATAGAAGATGAAAGAAAGAGGAACAGTAAAAAATGTAGGTAAGGACAGCATAGCGATCGAGATCGTCCCGCCGGAAGAGTGTTCCAAATGTTCCTCCTGCGGAGCCGCAAAGTCCAGGATAATCAATGTGGACCCTTCCGGATTTGATGAAGATGTCAGGAAGGGGGATCACGTAACAGTTGATGTGGGGGCAGTGACCATGATGAAGGTTTATGCCCTTTTGTATATGATCCCATTGACAGTGTTTGTTGTTTCGCTTCTTGGTACTTATGCTGTTATAAAACATCCCTTGTGGAGTTTTATAAGTGCTGTTCTGGCAACTGGTTTTGTGTATGCATGTGTAGGTAGATATGTGAAAAAGAGCCCGGAATTTTACCCAAAGATCTGCAAGACTAAGCATAGATCCTAGAGAAAAATATTCCCTAATGGCTATTGGTTCACCTAATTTGCCCAGTAGCACCTCCGAGGTGTTACTGGGCAATTGACTTTTTGATGCGTATATATTAGTATATAAAAATATTATGTAAGGGATCCGTCTTCGCCGAACACAGTCGACGGATTAAATTCGACTAAGGGTTTCAGTGTGCTTCGCTTCTGAAACCCAAGTCTCATTAAAGGAGGGGCAATGGAAGGTAAAGTAAAAAGTGCAATTGAGAAAATACGTCCTGTGTTGCAAAGGGACGGGGGCGACATAGAGTTTGTGGGGATAGAAGACGGAATTGTTAAAGTCAGGCTCCAGGGAGCCTGCAAGGGGTGTCCAATGAGTCAAATGACGGTGAAATCGGTCGTAGAAAAGGCTATAAAAGCCGAAGCTCCGGAAGTTCAAAGCGTGGAAACCGTCTAAATAAATACTATTTGTTGAGTGAGAGTGCATAGGGTATAATATATGTAGCAAAGGGATGCGAAAATTATTAAAAGTGATATTAGAAAGGGGATAACGGAAAAATTGCGGGATCAAACTCCGGATTTGAGGGAGCAAAGAAGCCGCAGGATCCAGGAAACTCTTGTCTCTAGCGCGGAATTCAGAAAAGCAGGTACCGTTATGAGTTATGTGGCAACGGATACTGAGGTGGATACAGCTTATTTGAACGAAAAAGTGTTAGAGGCAGGCAAAAAGTTGGTAGTTCCGGTTATCGATGCGAAACATCAAATTACCATAGCTTCAGAGCTTAAATCGATAAAAGACTTGGTAAAGGGCCCCTATGGGATATATGAACCCAAAGACGGTCTTATGAAACAGACGGCAGTAGAGGATATAGATCTTATTGTGGCACCGGCGATCGCATACGATAGGCAAAACATGCGGCTTGGCAGAGGTAAGGGATATTATGACAAGTTTTTTGCGGGTGCTCCCTTGAGGGATACAGTAACTGTCGGGTTAGCGTTTCATTTCCAGGTAGTGGACTTTCTTCCAACGGATCCTCATGACAAAGCGGTTTCCAAGGTAATCACGGACAAGATCTCCCCAGAGAATTGATCTACCGATCATAAGTTTGGCATGTTTTTTACGCGAATATTATTATGCCGGGTTTAACACGCATATGTGAAGTATGCTTTTTAAAGGCCGGCTTATTTAAATATATAAAGGAGGTAGTGATGGATAACATTTTCAGCAGTACCAGCATAGGTTTCGCGGTTCTAGGAGGTTTGTTTTGGTTTGTTCTGGGGTATCTGCTAAGGAAATATACGGCCGGAATGAAGGTCAAGAGGTCTGAAGATAAAGCAAAAACGATCATAACACATTCAAAAGCTGAAGCAGAACGTAGGA
>JAVCCB010000011.1 GCA_030765685.1 Candidatus Tantalella remota
GAATCATTGAAATCCAAAACCCTAAAAAAACGCTACTTTTAGGTTTTGTCATTTGGATTTCATTTGGGTTTTGGATTTTGTCATTTGGATTTTAACGCTATTTGGTGCCCCACATCCCTCTTCCCTCATCCTGGGCTTGTTTCTGTGCCGACAGGAATTGGTCATAACATTTTACATTAGGCGGGAACGTGTATACCTTAGCCAAGCCTTCGGCGACCAGCATAAGATTGACCATAACATCATCGACATAAACATATGCCAGCAATCGGCCATATTTGTCTCTTTTATCGACATCAAATTCAAGTACGACTTTTTTTCCCGCTACCAGGCTCCGGTTGAACTCTTTAGCTTCCGCGCCCCAGGGTTCAAACGCGGGCATCCACCCCGCGACCGTGCGTTTCATAGTCTCAGGGGTATCTATCCCGATATACCTTACCTTTTCCCCGCCTGAGAGTTCGATGGTATCGCCATCGACGACGTGACGAACGCGGTATTCTTTTGCGGAGGTTTCGGAGCATCCCGAGAGCAAGAATACTGATACAAGTAAAAAGTAAAAAGGATAAAAGAAAAAGGATAGGTGTCTTCTGGATACCGAGAACTGATCACTGATACCTGATGACTGATCACTATGTCTGTATTCAGTATTTAGTATTTGGTATTTAGTTTGTCGCATATCAAATAAAAATATGGGGACGGGTACTAACCAGACCCTATTCTTCTGCAGGGTACCTGTCCCCAGGGTTTGTTACCCCCGTATGAATTTCAGCCCTGCGGGGCAAAGTTTAAACAATTGACACTCGCCGCATTTCGGCTTACGGGCGTCGCATACCTTGCGTCCATGTTGTATAATAAGGTTCGTCAGGTGCCCCCAGTTCTTCCTTGGAAAAAGCTCCATAAGATCGGGTTCTATCTTTACTGGGTCAGTATTTTTAGTGAGACCCAGCCGGCCGCTAACCCTTTTTACATGTGTATCTACCGCTACTCCCTCATTCTTTCCGAATGAGTGGAAAAGCACGATATTAGCGGTTTTCCGGGCCACCCCGGGAAGCGCTACCAACTCTTCCATGGTATCCGGCACCTTTCCTCCATATTTTTCGTCTATCATCTTAGACGCGAAAATAATATTTTTAGCCTTGTTCCTGTAAAACCCGGTAGACCTAACGTCTTCCTCTATAGACGCCTGTCTGGCCCCGGCGAACTCCCTAACAGTCTTATATTTTCTGAAGAGAGGCGGCGTAACCATGTTTACCCGCGCGTCGGTGCATTGCGCGGAAAGCATCGTAGCTATCAGAAGCTGAAAAGTGTTTTTATGGGTCAATGCCGTAGCAGCGTCGGGGTAGGTCCGTTCGAGTATTTTGTATATCTTACTGGCTATCTTTTTATCCATATTTTATCTCATTGGCATAGGATACCGGGTGATCGGGATATCAGGGACTAGGATATCAGGTTATTGGGATATCAGGGACGAAACCAGATCTCTTACCTTTCCCTGATCCCCTGATCTCCTGATGCCCCGATAACCCATTTCTGTACCTGTAACCATTCCCTATTCCCAATTCCCTGTTCACTGTTTACTGTTTACTGTTCACTGTTTCCTACTTTCTCCTGAACCTCTTCTCCAGCTCCTCTATCGTCACCTCTATTACCGTCGGTCTTCCGTGAGGACAGGTGAACGGCAGGTCACACTGTTTCAGCTGTGCCAGAAGAGACCCCATTTCCTCCGAAGTAAGCGGGTCTCCCGCCTTTATTGCCGCCCGGCACGCCGTGAGCTTAACGAGTTCTTCTGTCATATTGACCCGCGCGAGATCAAGGGGCGCGAGGTCTGAGAGTATGTCACATACTACCGATTTAATGTCACGGTCTTTAAGGACAGACGGCGCGGCCTGGACTAGAAAAGAATTATCCCCAAAAATCTCTATCTCGAAACCAAGCGCTTGAAAACTCTCCAAAGCCTTTTCCATCGACACGGATTCCTGTACGGAAAGATCTATCCGTACAGGAAAAAGCAGGTTCTGCACCTCCACGGGCCCCTTCCCCGCGGCTTTGGAAAAGAATTCATAGAGGATACGTTCGTGCGCCGCGTGCTGGTCCGTGATTGTGATCCTGTCAGGACTAATCTCGACGATATAACACCCTCCCAGCTGATAATAACCTTCCGCGGATTCCTGCGCGATAACCTGCCGTATTCCCTCCTCCGCTGAAACAGTCGCAGCCGGACTGCCCGCGGTTATTCCGTCTGAGGAATAGGTAAACTCCGGCTGAGTCTCCTGGGTGTCAGTCAACGCGGGGGGGGTGTCATCGAGAATCACCGCCGTTCCGGATTCCTGGACGACCGGCACATATTTCATGGGATCCGATTTTAAAGAATCAAAACCGTTCTTCACTATAGCGGCTACAGCCGCCTTGACCTCCCGGTCATTGTCGAATTTCACTTGAAGTTTTGTGGGGTGAACGTTGACGTCCACATGTTCCGGATCCGTCGTCATAAACAGGACAAAAGCGGGATACCTCCCCCTTTCCAAAAGACTCCTGTACCCCTCAAAAACGCCGTCCGAGAGGACCTTACTTCTGACAAACCGGTCGTTTATAAAGAACATCTGGGCTTTTCTGTCTTTCCGCGTCATCGCCGGACGACTCAGAAAACCATTTATCGAGTACCCCAAAAAAGTGCCCGATACTTCCGTCATGCTTTCCGCGATATCGGCGCCCATCACTAGACGTATCCTGCCAATGACATCCATGCCCCTTGTGGCATGCAGAAGAACCCTGTCTCCGTGCACCAGCTTGAACTCTATGCCGGGGTACGATACCATAAAACGCCCCACAGTACTGACTATCTCTCCAAGTTCCGTCGCTTCCTTCTTAAGAAACTTTTTTCGCGCCGGGACATTGTAAAAAAGGTTTCTCACCTCTACTGTGGTGCCCTCTGAACGCCCCACCGGTCTTGACCTGAGCACTTGCCCGTTCTCAAGATACAGGTATACCCCCGAAGGCCCGTCACCTGTTGAAGTCATAAGGTCCATCTGGGCGACCGCGGCTATAGACGCCAGCGCCTCTCCGCGAAACCCCAGTGTTCCAATTTTTTCAAGATCCTCGATGCTGCCTATTTTACTTGTGGCATGCCTCATGCAGGCAAGTTCCGCGTCTTCGGGCGTCATGCCCCGCCCGTTATCCGCGACCCTTATCAAAGTCTGCCCCGCTGACTGGACCTCCACTTCGATGCTGTCCGAGGAGGCATCAATAGAGTTCTCTATAAGTTCCTTTATCGCCGAAGCAGGCCGCTCCACGACTTCACCGGCCGAGATCTTATTTATGAGCTCGTTGTCGAGTATGTTGATCTTAGTGTTCATGGTCGCCTTGTTCCTTAACCCACATTCAAGTAAAAATAGAAATCGTCATCCCCGCATGTGACCGAAGGGCAAAGATCCCCGAGAAAATGCCGAAGTCAGAGGGTCTCGGCCTCTAAGCGGGGATCCATTAAAAATATTTTTACTTCTATTTGATTCCCGCTGTAGTTTATCCTGTACCGAACTTGTTCTGGTACAGAGCGGAAATGACGTTACTCCTCACTCACCTCGCGCTTAAGCTCCGCCAGCTTCTCCAGCGCCTGGATCGGCGTAAGATTGTCCGTATCCATTTTTTTAAGAACATCGATAACGGGATGATCCGCGAAGCCGGCTTCAAAAAAATCAAACTGTTTGTTTTCCGCGTCGCTCTCTTCCGCGAAACGCGTTCTGACATTCCCGGAGAACGAATCTTTCTGGAGATTGTCGAGTATTTCCCTCGCTCTCTCCACGACGTCCCGCGGCATACCGGCAAGTTTGGCTACATGTATACCGAAACTCTCGTCGCAGCTGCCCTCGGTTACCTTATAAAGAAAAATGATCTCTTCCTTCCATTCCTGCACCGCGAGATGATAATTCTTGACCCCTTTCATCATGTGGCAAAGTTCGGTAAGCTCGTGATAATGAGTGGCAAACATGGTCTTAGCGCCGGCAAGACGGTGGTGGATATGTTCTACCACGGCCCAGGCGATGGAAACCCCGTCAAAAGTGCTCGTCCCACGCCCTATCTCATCAAGTATGATAAGGCTTTTTTTGGTCGCGCTGTTCAGAATATTCGCCGTCTCCAGCATCTCTACCATAAATGTGCTCATCCCCTGGTAAAGCCTGTCAGACGCACCTACCCTCGTGAATATCCTGTCCACAACACCTATATCCGCTTTCGCGGCGGGTACGTAACTGCCTATCTGCGCCATTACCGTCAGAAGAGCCACCTGCCTGATAAAAGTGGATTTCCCGGCCATATTAGACCCGGTAATTATAAATATCCTGTTATCGTCCGCTCCCATTCGAACATCATTCGGCACAAATTCCTTGTCTTTAAGGATCCCCTCCAGTACAGGATGCCTGCCCTGTTCTATGTCAAGGCGGTCGCTGTCGTTCACCGAAGGCCGGACGTACCTGCCCTTGACTGCCACTTCAGCGAGATCGGACAGTACGTCAAGTTCGGCTATGCTATCAGCGGTCCTTTTAAGCCTCTCTATCTCCGCGCCGACAGAGTCCCTTAATCTGCAGAAGACATCATACTCCAGTTTTTTTACACGTTCCTCCGCGCCAATTATTTTGGATTCCTGCTCTTTAAGTTCCTGCGTTATAAACCTTTCGGCATTCACAAGTGTCTGCTTGCGCTCATAATCGTCGGGTACCGCTTCCAGCTTCGACTTCGTCACTTCTATGTAGTACCCAAAGACCCTGTTGTAACCTATCTTCAGAGAACTAATACCGGTTCTTTCTATCTCTTTTTTCTGAAGATCCGCAAGCCAGTCCTTGCCGTGGGAGACCATATGCCTTAGTTCATCAATATCCTTGTCGTATCCTTTTTTTATCAGCCCCCCTTCCTTAACAACCAGAGGCGGTTCTTCCACAAGACACTCTTCTATGAAAGCGGCAACATCCGCCATATCATCCATCCCCTTAACGGCAGAGCGGACGCCCGCAGGCACATTCGACTTAACGGCCTTCTTTATCTTCTTTATATTCTTCAAGGAGGAACCCAACGCGGCCATATCCCGCGCGTTCGCCGTGCCCATGCTGATCTTATTCGAAAGGCGTTCTACGTCGTAGATCTCTCCGAGAAGACCGCGCAGATCTTCCCTCACCGTGGCGTTATCATGAAAATATTCCACCGCGTCCAGTCTCCGGTTGATGCTCTTATGGTCAAGCAGCGGGTTTAACATCCACCTTTTAAGTTTTCGCTTACCCATCGGTGTCCTGGTAGAGTCAAGCACCTCGAACAGCGTCCCCTTCACAGATAGGTCCTCCTGGTTCTGAAAAAGTTCCAGATGCCTGTGTGTATTTCTGTCCAAAGACATGTACTGCCCTGTGCTGTATGTGGAGATAACATCTATGTTGGAAAGTGTCTTTTTTTGAGTGTGTTTGAGGTATTTAAGAAGCGCCCCAGCCGCGCCTACGGCCAGATCCAGATCCTGACAGCCAAACCCTTCAAGGGTATCCACGGAAAAATGCCGTTTGATCTCAGTCAGGGACATCTCGTAATCAAATGCCCAGTCGTCATTGGGCGTTACCGACCCCAGGTCCACATCCTGAAGCTCGTTAAAATCCTTTTTCCCCATAAAGCTTTCCGGCACCAGGCTCTCCGAAGGAGATATCTTAAAAAGTTCCGTAAAAAGTTCCTCCTTGTTCCCGAGCTCCGTGACCCTGAACTCACCCGTCGAGATATCGGCATAAGCCAGCCCGAAACTCTCTTCCCCAGGTTTTATCGAGAGGATGTAGTTGTTTACCGACGTGCTTACCAGCTCTTCCGCCAGAAAAGTTCCCGGCGTAACTATTCTGGATATTGCGCGCTCGACTATTTTTTTACCCGGAGTCGGCTCGGACACCTGGTCGCATATGGCGACTTTTCTGCCGTGCCGGAGAAGTCGGGCAATGTAATTGTCGGCCGCGTGATGCGGCACCCCACACATAGGCACTTTTTTGCCGTTCATCGTGCCTCTGGAGGTAAGTGTTATATGGAGTATACGCGTGGCTTCGGTAGCATCATCAAAGAACATCTCATAGAAATCACCCATCCTAAAAAAAAGCAGGGCATCGGAGTTCTGCTCCTTGATATCCAGATACTGCCGCATCATCGGCGTAAGGTCACTGCTCATAGATAGTTCCCGTTCTTATTGAGGTCTCAGGCAAAGGCGTTAAAAAGCACTCTCAAACGCCCTGTTATCACAGAAATTATTATACTATATTATCCCTCAAAAAAACAGACCCACACCCCTTATGATAAGTTTTCTTCGGGATCTGGGTCTGCTGTATTTTTCTTCACTAAAGTTCCGGAGGAAATCCGGATCATCCTATGGATTTTCTTCTGAAACGCTTAAAGAGGCCGCCTTTTTTGGACATTTTTTTCTGTTCCCTGCGAGCCTTCTCTTTTCGGATGTCCTCTACCGTCCGTTCCTCTTTTTTCTCTATATCGACTTCCGGAGCGGAATGCGCGTCCTCGGGCTTTTTAGCGTCGTCGGACTCTTCCGTCTTCGCATCAGCCTTGGTTTTCTTTTTCACGACCGGTTTTTTCTCTTTTTTGACCAGACCAAGAAGCTTCTCGTCAGATATCGTCCGCTTGGTAAGCTCTATTATTACCATCTGCGCGCCGTCACCCTTCCTGTTTCCCAGAGGCATTATCCTGGTATAACCGCCGGGCACTTCCTTAAAAAGGGGCGCAAGATCATCAAACAGGCTCTTAACTACGGTCTTGTCGCAAAGCTTCGCGAAAGCCCGTCTCCTCGCGCTGACAGACTCTGGGTTGTTCTTTGCGAGAGTTATGATCGGTTCGGCAAAGCTTCTCAGAGCTTTCGCCTTGGCCATTGTAGTCTCTATTCTCTGATACGTAATAAGATCCTTGGTAAGGCACTGCAATGTAGCCTTTCTCCAACTTGACCTTCTGTTTAGTCTTCCTTTTTTCTTCTGGTGCCTCATCTATATGCCTTTCGTTAATCGGTGTTACTTTTATTCTCCGTCCTCGTCGATCTCCATACCAAGGTGCATTCCCATGGAACTGAGTACCGCGTTGATCTCGTTTAAAGACTTTTTACCGAAATTCTTATACTTAAGCATTTCGGTCTCCTTCTTTCTTACAAGATCCCCTATGGTCCTAATATCCGCTTCCGCCAGACAGTTGGAACTCCTCACGGAAAGTTCCAGTTCCGATATCGGCTTGGCCATCTTCTTACCAAGCTCTCTTTTTTCCTTGGATTCCTCTTCTTCCTCTTCCATCTCCTCGGGGAGTTTGCCTATGGACAGAAAGACGTCCAGATGGCGCTGCAGGATATTCGCCGCGTACATTATCGCGTCCTGGGGCCCCATGCTGCCGTTAGTGAAGATATCAACTATGAGCTTGTCATAATCAGTGATATGTCCTACCCTTGTGTTCTCTACATCCAGATTCACCCTGGTTACCGGAGAGAACAGCGCGTCTATCGGGATAACCCCTATCGGATCGCTTTCCCCTTTGTTTCTGTCGGCAGGAACGTAACCGCGTCCTCTTTCGACCTTGAACTCCATCTCAAATTTTACGTCTTCGGTAAGAGTGGCAATGTGATGATCCGGGTTGATGATCTCAACTGTCTCATCGGTCGTTATGTCTTTTGCCGTTATCTCACCCTGCTTGCTGACACTGAGAAACATGGGCTTTGGTGTTTTAAAGTGTGACCTAAGAACGAGACGCTTGATGTTCATTATTATCTGCGCCATATCCTCATAAACACCAGGCAGGGTGGAAAACTCATGCTGCGCACCCTCGATCTTCACCTGCGTTACCGCGGTTCCCTCTATAGACGAAAGAAGGACCCTCCTAAGGGAGTTGCCTATGGTTATACCATACCCCTTCTCAAAGGGTTCGGCCACTACCCGACCGTACGTCGGTGTCTGTGTCTCTTCTTCAAATAATATCTTTTTGGGTAATTCAAAGTTCTTAAGTCTCATCCCCATTGTTTCTATCCTCCTTTAATCGTCCCAGTCAAGATCCCTTGGCTTACTACCTGCCCGGGATGACATCCCTGTCGTGGCCTCAGTTTATTTTGAATACAACTCGACTATGAGGTTTTCCTCTATAGCCTGGCCGATATCGCTTTTCACCGGCAGTCTGCTGACGCTGGCCGACAGACCTTCCGCCTTTACGTCGATCCAGTCCGGCGTGCCTCTATCTTCCAGTATCTTTACGGTCTCTTTAACGGCCTTGAGCTGCTCTTCCTTACCAGAGAGCTCTACAACGTCGCCGGTCTTTACTATGAACGACGGTATGTTCACCTTGTGCCCATTCACCTTCACAAACCTGTGCCCTACCATCTGCCTGGCGGACGCGCGGGATACGGCAAAACATGCCCTGTAAACCACATTGTCGAGCCTGCGCTCCAAAAGCTGCAGAAGAACCTCACCGGTCGCTCCTTTAGCCCTTTCCGCTTTCTTGAAATAGTTCTTAAACTGTTTTTCGAGCACTCCATACGTCCTCTTGGCCTTCTGCTTCTCCCTGAGCTGTATGGCATAGTTCGAGGGTTTTCTCCTCCTGCCCTGACCATGCACTCCGGGAGCGTACTCTCTCCTGGCAAAAGCGCATTTGTCCGTGCCACATTTCGTCCCCTTGAGAAACAGCTTCTCGCCTTCTCTCCGGCACAGTCTGCATGATGCCGCTGTCATTCTAGCCATGTATCTTTACTCCTTTTCTTAGCGTATAGCGTTTAGCGGATAGCGTTTATAAGAGCCTTCCGCAAGCGCCAATTATATTCTTCTTCTCTTCTTAGGCCTGCACCCGTTATGGGGAGTAGGCGTAAGATCCATTATCATTTTCACGGTAAGCCCTTCGGCCCTTATGCTTCTTACGGCGCTTTCCTTGCCGGCTCCGGGCCCCCTGAGTAGCACGTCGACCTCTCTGATGCCATGGATCTTGGCTTTCTTTACGGCATCCTTGGCTGCTACGTTAGCGGCGAATGGCGTGGATTTCCTGGACCCCTTAAACCCGACCTGTCCGGGAGAACTCCAGCAAAGTATCTTTCCGGTCTCATCCGTGACGCTTACTATAGTATTATTAAAAGTAGCGTGCACAAATATCTTCCCTTTGGAGACTTTGCGTAATATCTTTTTTCTTTTTTTACTTTTTGCTTTCTTCTGCACTTTTACCTCGCTTCTGGTACTGTTAACGTATCTTATTTATGTCCGAACTTCTTATGTTTCCTGCTATGCTGTCGGCGCTTTTCTGGCAGCCTTATCTTTAAAAGCCCCTATAGTCCTTTTGGGCCCTTTGCGTGTACGTGAATTTGTCTTGGTCCTCTGTCCTCTTACCGGGAGATTCCTCTTGTGGCGCAGCCCCCTGTATGTTCCTATCGTCATAAGACGCTTGATGTTGCCTGAATAGAGCCTTCTCAGGTCACCCTCCAGCTGATATGAGTTCTGAAGGATCTTGGTTATGGTGTTTACTTCCTGATCGTCAAGGTCCTTTGCCCTTTTCCCGACCTCGATCCCAGCTTCTTTCAGTATCACCTTGGCGGTGGTATTGCCTATACCATATATATAGGTAAGCGCTATTTCTATTTTCTTTTCCTTAGGTATGTCAATTCCTATAATCCTCGGCATTTCTTCTCCTCTTTACTAAATTTAGAATCTGATGTTCGGAGGGGTTAACTCCCCGCTCCAAGCTCCCAGCTCCCTGCTAAATTAACCCTGCCTCTGCTTATGCTTAGGGTCCGTACATATGACCCTGACCACGCCTTTTCTGCGAACGATCTTGCACTTTGAGCACATTTTTCTAACACTTGGTCTTACTTTCATCTTATTTCTCTCTCTTTATTATCCGTCCGCGCTCCAGGTCATACGGGGATAACTCCACCGTTACCTTATCACCCGGAACTATCCTTATAAAATACATCCTCATCTTGCCGGAAACATGCGCAAGGACGATGTGGCCGTTCTCAAGTTTCACCCTGAACATCGCGTTTGGCAATGTTTCTACTATTTCACCTTCTGCTACGATCGCTTCTTCTTTTGGGCTCACGTTATTATCTCCGCTTCTTGTCGTCCTACTATTATAGTATTCTCAAAATGAGCTGACATCTTTCCGTCTCTGGTAACCGCAGTCCAGCCGTCCTCAAGCACCCTAACATCCCTTGTTCCGGAGTTTATCATCGGCTCTATAGCCAGGACCAGGCCCTCTTTAAGAACAGGCCCCTTGCCCTTCTCACCCCAGTTTGGCACTTCCGGCGCCTCATGGAGGTTCTTGCCCACACCGTGCCCTACGAACGCCCTTACCTCTTCAAAACCTTCACCCTGAGCGACATTCTGTACAGCGTTCGAGATATCCGAGATCCTGTTTCCCGCGATAGCCTGAGAAATACCCGCTTCAAGGCTCCTGCGCGTCACATCGACCAATCGTACAGTTTCGTCGCTGGCTTTACCCACGATAAACGTCCTGGCAGCGTCGGCGAAATATCCGTTCTTTTTCACCCCAACATCTATGCCTATTATGTCGCCTTCTTTCAGCACCTTTCTGTCAGAAGGTATCCCGTGAACGACTACCTCGTTTACCGAAGCGCATATTGTCGCAGGATATCCCTTATACCCTTTAAATGCGGGATCCGCTCCCGCGGCGGTTATAAAATCTTCTATCTCCCTGTCAAGCTGCGCTGTAGAGGTACCTTGTTTCACGGTTCCTTCGAGCCACAGGAAGATATCTTTTATGATACCACCCGCTTCACGAAGCTTGGCCTTTTCCGAATTTTTAATTAGAATCGTCATTTATAATACCCTCACTCCGAAAAAGAGCGTCAACATCTTTAAAAAGCTTATCAGCCGAGATATCTCCGTCCACTTCACGCAGAAGACCCTTATCCTTATAATAATCAATGAGGTCTTTAGTCCTCTCCCCGTAAACGGATAAACGGTTCTTCACCGTATCCGGCTTGTCGTCATCACGCTGTATAAGTTCGACGCCACATTTATCACATATGCCTTCCTTTACGGGAGGCATGTTTGGAACATGGTAATTCTTTCCGCATTCGGGACATACCCTTCTGCCCGACAGTCTCGCAACAGCGACATCTTCCGACGTCCTGAAGTACAGGACCATATCGAGGTCTCTGTCTTCCTGAGTAAGTGCCCCGTCCAGCGATTCCGCCTGGACCTTGGTCCTCGGATATCCGTCAAGTATCACTCCGCCGGTCGCGTCCGGCTTGGCTATACGATCTATCACCGTCCTGGTGACTATCTCATCGGGAACGAGTTCCCCTTTGTTCATATAACTCTCAAGCTCTTTTCCCAGGTCGCCACCCTCTTTTATCGTCTCACGAAGCATGTCACCTGTAGAAATATGAAGCAAACTGTATGCCTTCGTTAAAAGCGACGCCTGAGTACCTTTTCCGGCTCCCGGAGGCCCCAACAGCACCAGACTTATCGGATGTTTTCCCGTCATCCTAATCTCCCTTTTACTCTACCTTTTTTCATAAAACCCTCATAATGGCGCATAAGCATATGAGATTCTATCTGCCTCATAGTATCGAGCATAACACCCACCGTAATAAGAAGTCCCGTACCGCCAAAGAAACTGGCTACCAGAAACGGTATCCCGAGCTGGCTGTTTATAACACTTGGCATGACCGCTATTATCGTCAGGAATGCAGCGCCGGGAAGAGTTATCCTCGTCATTACGAAATCCAGATATTCCGCCGTCTGTTTGCCGGGGCGTATGCCCGGAACAAACCCGCCGAACCTCTTCATATTATTCGCCATATCGACCGGATTAAACGTTATAGCCGCATAAAAATAACAGAAGAAAAGTATAAGTAGCGAATAAACGACATAATACAGCGGCTGGCCCATCATAAGAGCGCTCGCAAGTCCCTGAAGAGCCTTGTGCGGCATAAAACCCGCTATCGTAGCCGGGAATAATATAATAGACTGAGCAAAGATAATGGGTATAACACCGCTCTGGTTCACCCTTAGCGGGATGTATGTGCTCTGCCCCCCGTATATCCTGCGTCCTACGACCCTTTTGGCATACTGTATGGGTATTTTTCTCTGCCCTTGCGTTATCAGTACAACAGCAACAATAACAGCCACGAACATGAAAACAAGAAAAACAGACTTAAAAGGATCGATCTGCGATTCTCCCTGCGCGCCCGGTGTCATCAGTGACACCAGCTGAAAAACAGCCGAGGGCAATCTCGAGATAATACCCGCGGTGATGATCAAAGAAATACCGTTACCGATGCCCTTTTCCTGTATCTGCTCACCCAGCCACATGATGAAAGCGGTTCCGGTGGTAAGCGTTATCACCGTAAGCAGCCTGAACCACCAGCCGGGATACTGCACGATCTGCAACCCCTGGAACCGGGCCGGGTTTTCAAGCCACAGCGCTATGAAAAATGACTGCACAATAGCAAGTACGATAGTAGAGTATCTCGTATACTGCGTGATCTTCTTCCGTCCTTCGTCTCCCTGCCTCGAGAGTCTCTCAAGAGCCGGGATAACAGTCGTCAAAAGCTGCAGAATGATAGAAGCAGATATGTAGGGCATGATACCGAGAGCGAATATCGTCAATCTCTGCATAGCACCGCCGGAGAACATGTTCATTATCCCAAACAGCGTCCCACCCTGAGTCTTGGCAATGTTGTCAAAGAACTGCGCCAGCTTAGCACCGTCAATACCGGGCGTGGGAATAAAGGCCCCTACCCTGTACACCGCGATAAGAGCCAGCGTAAAAAGTATCTTTTTTTTGAGGTCCGGGATCTTTACTATGTTCGATATAGCTTCAAACACCTGAGTCTCCTTTTAATCCTTTTTTTTAGCCTCTTGAGCTGCCGAAACCTTAAATGACACCACTTCGGCTTTTCCTCCGGCTTCTGAGATCGCCTTTATGGCGCTTTCCGAGAACGCGTTCGCTTTTACGGTTATGGCCTTTGACAAAGTCCCTTTTCCCAGGATCTTGAACGGCAGCCTCTTCTTTTTTATGACTTTAGTCGAAACCAGCAGATCCAGGTCGACTATACCGCCGTCCTTTATGGCCTCCGTCTTCTGCAGAGTGCCCACATTGACGACGCTCCATTCCCTTCTCCACTTATTGGTAAACCCTCTCTTGGGTATGCGCCTAACAAGCGGCATCTGTCCGCCTTCGAACCCGGGATTATACGTCCCACCTCCGGATCTCTGCCCGGCACCCTTGTGCCCGCGACCTGATGTTTTTCCGCGCCCGGAACCTATTCCGCGCCCCTTACGCTTAGAGTTGCCCTTAGATCCTTTTGGCTTCTTTATATTTTCTATTCTCAATCCCATTTTTATTCCTTCTCTCTACTTTCCTTTTTCAACCAGTATTATCCGCGCCTTTTCAACCTGAGGCGTTCAAACCCATTTATGGTAGCCTTTACCACGTTGATAGCGTTCCTGGAACCCAAACTTTTCGTGAGGATGTTCTTTACCCCCGCCGCGTCGCATACCGCTCTTACGGAGCTTCCCGCGATAACACCGGTACCGGGTCCGGCCGGCTTAAGTATTACTCGCGTAGCCTTGAACCTTCCTATGATCTCATGCGGTATTGTACCATCGACCATGTTAACCTTCTGAAAGCTCCTTTTCGCCTCCGTAGCGCCTTTTTTGATGGCTTCTACTACCTCGTTCGACTTACCAAACCCCATTCCAACGCTTCCTTTACCGTCACCGGTCACAACAAGGGCGTTGAAAGAAAAGTTCTTACCACCTTTAACAACCTTAGATACCCTGCTTATCTTCACAACCCTTTCGATCATGTCCGAGTCTTCTTTTTCCGCGGGTCTTCGCTTGAATGGCGAGCCAGTTCTAGGTCTCTGTGCGGCGGCGGCTTTCTTCTCCGTAACCGGAGCGGCGTCCTTCTTCTCCGTAACCGGAACGGCGGCTTTCTTCTCCGTAACCGAAGCAGCGGCCTTCTTCTCCGTAACCGGAACGGCGGCTTTCTTCTCCGTAACCGAAGCAGCGGCCTTCTTCTGTTCCTCCGCGTTTATATCTTTTTTTTCTTCAGACATTTATCCTCCCGTTAAAATTCAAGTCCGTTCTTTCTTGCCGCGTCCGCCAGGGCTTTAATCACGCCATGATATCTGTATCCCGACCTGTCGAACACTACTTTCTTTATACCTTTTTCTGTGGCTGTCTTCGCGATCTTCTCTCCCAGAGTCGTAGCAAAATTGGTGTTCTTTCGCGTTGCTTCTCCTTTTTCGAGACTCGAGACGCCGCACAATGTCTTACCCTCTATGTCATCGACTATCTGCACATATATGCTTCTGTTGCTTTTATGCACACACATCCTGGGCCTCTCTACAGTACCCGAGACTTTTTTTCTGATCGCCATTTTTCTTCTTGCTCTTCTGTGTCCCTTATCCATCTGTTTTTCCTTTTATTTGCGCCCGCTGTCCAATTAACTACGAACAACGAGCTATGAACTCTTTATGCTATACTCTTACCCTGTTTCTGACGTACGTACTCGCCCTCATACCTTATACCTTTGCCTTTATACGGCTCAGGCGGATAAAAACCCCTTATCTCCGCGGCGGCCTCTCCAACTTCCTGCTTGTTTATGCCCTTCACTACTATTGACGTAGGACTGGGGGTCTCCAAAATCACGCTCTCCACCGGAGTATAGTTAACACTGTGAGAAAATCCTATATCCAGGACAAGGTTCTTCCCCTTCATCTGGGCTTTATAACCGACACCCTGGATCTGCAGCTTCTTCTCGAACCCTTCGTTGAGGCCGATCACCATATTCTGAACAAGACTCCTGGTAGTGCCGTGCAGCGCCCTGTGTTCGCGGGAATCTGACGGCCTTATTATCGTAAGCTTCTTGTCTTCCAGCTCCGCCTTAAATCCGTCCGGGATAGTATGCTCAAGGCTCTTCCCTTTGGCTTCAACTTTTATTTTGTCCCCTTCGATCGCCACCTTCACGCTGCCCGGGACATCTATCGGTCTTCTTCCTACTCTTGACATTTATTGCTCCTCTTCTATACTCGTATTACCAGATCTGGCAAAGATGCTCGCCGCCTACGCCTTCTTCTCTGACCTTCGTATCCGTTATAACCCCTTTGCTCGTGGAATATATTGACAGCCCCACACCACCCATAACCGGTTTAACATCGTCAGAACCTACGTAGACCCTTCTGCCCGGTTTAGATATTCTCTTCAGGTTCTCCATCACAGGTTTACCGTCCTCGAGATATTTGAGGTATATTTTTATCTTCCCCTGCTGATTGTCTTCCATCACCACGTAGTTCTCGACAAAACCTTCGTTCTTTATTATCTCGATGATATCCTGCAGGATTCGGGACCGCTTGATAATGACCGTTTTCTTTCCAGCCCTTATGGCGTTCCTTATAACTGTCAGCTGATCCGCTATCAAATCCGTAACACTCATTTATCTTCTCCTTTTACTCAAACTTCATGCGCCAAGCTACAAGCTCCGGGCATATTACCAACTTGCTTTCCTTATTCCGGGAATATCCCCGCGTGACGCGAGTTCCCTGAAGCAGAGCCGGCAAAGCTTGAATCTTTTCATGTAGCCTTTTTTTCTGCCGCATATCTGACATCTGGTGATGACCCGCGTGCTGAACTTCGGCTCTCTTTTTGATTTTTCTATAAGTCCTTTTCTTGCCATGTTTATCCTTTTTTATTTCTTTACGAACGGCATACCAAAACCTTCAAGAAGGCCACGTGCCTCTTCCTTTGTTTTAGCTGTCGTAACAATACATATATCCATACCATGCGTAACGGGAAGTTTGTCCAGCTCGAGCTCCGGGAAAATCACCTGTTCCTTTATCCCGAGAGTATAGTTACCGTTCTGGTCGAAAGCCGTCGCCGAAACACCCCTGAAGTCCCTGATCCTGGGAATAACAAAGTTGATGAGCCTGTCCAGGAATTCATACATCCGGACCTTGCGAAGCGTTACCTTGTACCCTACCGGAGCTCCGTCCCTTATCTTAAAGTTAGATACGGACTTTTTAGCTCTGGCAAGCGCGGGTTTCTGCCCCGCTATGGTCGCCAGTTCATCACGTATGGGTTCGATAAGGTCTTTCTGGTGAGCCATCGCGCCCATTCCCACGTTAATGACTATCTTATCCATGCGCGGCACCTGCATCTTGTTCTTATAACCGAACTTATCCATCAGCTGCGGCACTATTTCTTTTTCGTATTGTTCCTTGATTCTTACCATCTTTGTCTCTCTCTTATTTTTTGCTTATAAAGCTTCTTTACATTTCCGGCAGAAACGTATCTTACTGCCGTCTTTCAAAACATCCTGCCCTACGCGGGTCGGACGGTTGCAACCTTTGCATACTACCGACAGGTTAGATATATCTATAGTAGTTTCCCTTTGTATGATGCCGCCCTGCTCGTCCTGCTTGGTCTTTTTTGCGTGTTTTTTCACGAAATTAATACCCTGGACGACAGCACGGTTACCTGTCGGAAAAACCTTAAGCACCTTACCTGTTTTGCCCTTATCCCTGCCGCTGAGCACTCTTACCGTATCATTCTTCTTCAAATGAAGCATTTCATTCCTCCTAAATAACCTCCGGCGCGAGCGACACGATCTTCATAAAGTTCTTTCTGCGAAGTTCACGCGCCACCGGACCGAACACACGGGTACCGCGAGGGTTCCCGTCTTTGTCTATTATAACCACCGCGTTATTGTCGAATTTGAGAAGCGTCCCGTCTTTCCTGTGTATCGGGTAAGCGGTCCTGACTATTACTCCTCTTACGACCTCGCCCTTCTTCACTTCAGCCTTAGGCGTGGATTCCTTAATGTTACAAGTGATCACATCACCTATCTCGGCCGTCCTTGTGCCCGAGCGCCCTATAACGCCTATCATCGAAGCTTTCTTAGCCCCGCTGTTATCCGCAACATCCAGAATAGTTCCCATTATGATCATTGCCGTCAGCCCCTTTGCGCCTTTTCGAGGATCTCAACGACCCTCCATGTCTTATGTTTAGAGATCGGGCGGGTTTCCATTATTTTCACAAGGTCCCCCTTAGCAGCCTCGTTTGCCGCGTCATGCGCTCTCACCTTGTTGTGCTGCCTCACGTACTTCTTATAAAGGGGATGCAACTTTCGCACTTCCCACTCTACCGTGATCGTCTTATCCGCCTTGTCATTAATGACGGTTCCCGTTATCGTCTTCTTATTTGGTTTACTGCCCTTCACTGTTTTTCTCCTTTAAAATGGTGTAGCATCTGGCCACATCGCGTTTAAGATCACCAAACCTGTTGGGCCGCTCTACCCTGCCGGTAGTTATCTCGGTCCTCAGATCAAATAACTCTTCCTTTAACGTAAGAAGCTTATTCTCTATTTCAGCCTCTGTCATATTTCTTATTTCGCTTGCCTTCAAACCCGGCCTCCCCTTGCTATAAATTTAGTTTTCATCGGAAGCTTATGCGCCGCCAGGCGAAACGCCTCTCTGGCCATATCCAGGGGCACACCTTCCATCTCGAAAACAACTCTTCCTCTTTTAACTACAGCTACCCAGCCCGCCGGAGATCCTTTACCTTTTCCCATACGTGTTTCCGCGGGTTTCGAAGTCACAGGCTTATCCGGAAATATGCGTATCCACAACTTCCCGGCCCTGCCGGTGTGTCTCATAAGAGCGACCCTGGCCGCCTCTATCTGACGGTCGGACATCCACGCTGTCTCAAGCGCCTTTAATCCGAATTCACCAAAATTTAGTTTTGAAGAAAGGCTTGCCCCCTTGCGGCGTCCTCTCTGCTGTTTCCTGAATTTAACTCTTTTGGGCATCAAAGCCATTTTCTGCTACTCCTCTTATTTGCGCAAACGCCTTACGACGTCGCATCCCTTTGTGTTTCTCTCGCGCTTGCCTTTTCTTTTGCCTCTTTTGCCTTCGCGGACGAGGCGGTATCGTGTTTCATGCCCTTGTATATCCATACCTTTACGCCGATAAGGCCGTATGATGTCTTCGCCTCAGTAAAGCCGTAATCTATGTCCGCCCTTATTGTCTGAAGCGGTATCTTTCCCCACTTATAACTCTCAGCTCTCGCTATTTCAGCGCCTGCAAGACGTCCGGCACAGCGTACCTTTATGCCTTCTCCACCCGCTTCCCTAAGTGCCTGGATAGATTTTTTCATCGCGCGGCGGAACGCTACCCTTTTTATGAGCTGAAAAGCTATGCTGTCAGCCACTATCTTCGCGTCAAGCGCCGGTGAGGGAACTTCCTTGATGTCTATGAACAGCTTACTCTGGTTCCCTATTATTTCGTGGACCTCTTCTTTCAGCTTCTCTATCTGGGCACCCTTACGGCCTATTATCATCCCCGGTCTCCCCGAATGTATGATGACCCTGACCCTGTTGCTTGCCCTTTCGACATCCACATGAGAGATCGCGGCCGAAGTCATGGTCTTCTCTATCAGCCTTCTGATCTTCACGTCCTGAAGAAGTTTATCCGCGAATTCCTCTTTCGAGGCATACCATCTGCTGTTCCAATCCCTGATGACGCCTAGCCTAAAACTTGTAGGATGTACCTTCTGACCCATTATTTACTCCCCGCCTTTTTCTTTTTAGTTTTATCGGCTTCGATCTGATCGAGTTCGATATGTATGTGTGCCGTCCTGTGCCTGATAGGAGTGGCTCTCCCCATCGTAGCGGCTCTGTAACGCGTAAGCATCGGTCCGCCGTCAGCCTTTATTAATGAGATAAACATGTCCTTAGAAAGCAACTTCTCCTGCCGATCGTTGTTGGCGTTGGCAAAAGCGGATCCCAGGACCTTTTTTATCGGCACGCACGCGCGTTTGTTCACATTCTCCAGAATGCTGCTCGCGTCTTCGACGGATTTCCCTCTTATCAGGTCTACCACCAGCCGCGCTTTACGGGGTGATATTCTTACATATTTTGCTGTAGCTTTTGAAAGCATCTTTCTGTTTCCCTTCCTATGTATTTTTCACCTGCTCAAAGACAGGCGATATTACGTTTTCTCCGCTGACTGCTTAGTCGCCGCACCATGGCTCCTGAACGTCCTAGTCGGCGAGAACTCTCCTAGTTTATGACCCACCATAGTCTCTGTCACGAATATCGGATAAAAGGTCTTCCCGTTATGCACCGCTATGGTCAGTCCGACAAATTCCGGCAATACCGTCGAACGTCTTGACCACGTTTTTATCGGTTTCTTGCTCCCTGAGTTTAGCAACCCCTGGACCTTCTTCATCAGGCAATCATCTACAAAAGGCCCTTTTTTAATCGATCTTGACATTGTCTGCTCCTTGAACTCAGACGGTATTTAAGTCCGCCTGAACTATTTTTTATTCCTTCTCTTAACTATCCTTTTGTCCGACGCCTTATTCTTTTTACGGGTTTTGAGGCCCTTTGTGATCTTTCCCCAAGGCGTACAAGGGTGCCTTCCTCCGCTCGACTTTCCTTCTCCTCCACCCATCGGATGGTCAACGGGGTTCTTTACTACCGCGCGTGATTTGGGGGTACGTCCCAGATGCCTGGACCTGCCCGCCTTACCAAGAGACCTGCTCTCATGCTCGGTATTGCCTACCTTTCCTATGGTGGCGTAACAGTCGTCTCTCACCAGTCTGACTTCGCCGCTCGGCATACGAAGGTGTATATTCCTGCCGTCTTTAGCTTCCACGATCGCGCTGTTGCCGGCTGAACGGGCTATTTTCGCTCCGCGGCCCGGATCCATCTCTATGCAGAATACTTCCGCTCCAAGAGGCACGTCCCCGAGAGGCATAGCGTTACCCACTTCGTACTTAGCCTTCTCTCCGCAAAAAATCTTGCTTCCAGCGGTTATCCCAACCGGCGCTATAAGGTATTTTTTCTCTCCATCCTCGTATTGAACGAGTGCTATCCTGGCGGAACGATTAGGATCATATTCTATGGCCTCTACCGTACCACTGATACCTTTTTTCGAATACCTGAAATCTATCATCCGGTAGCGCCTTTTATGCCCTCCGCCCCTGCCCGTAATGGTCTTGCGGCCGCGATTATTCCTGCCGCCTTTTTTTCGCAGAGCTTTCGTCAATGCTTTTTCGGGTTTCGATTTTGTGATCTCAGAAAAGTCCGGCACTGTAGCCCAACGCTGTCCCGGTGTTCTCGGTTTTAACTTCCTAACGCCCATATTAAGTTACCTCTATTCTATTGTCCGGCATCAGTGTCACGATGGCTTTCTTCCAGGAAGATGTCATCCCCTCGCGAAACCTGACCCTCTTTTTCTTACCTCTCACATTCATCACATTTACGAAATCCACTTTTACTTTGTAGATCTCCTCCACAGCCTTTTTCACCTCGATCTTATTAGCATCCTTACTCACACGAAAAAGGTACTTATTGTCCACGAGCATCCCTGAACCCTTTTCCGTACGGATCATATTCATTATTACGTCATGCGAATTTCTCATTTCAACCTCTCAAGCAGACCATCAAGCGCGTCTTTTTCTATCAACAGGCACTCATTAAGAAGAACGTCCCGGACGTTTATATTACGGGCCTCTTTCAGGCTTATCTTTTTGATGTTGCCTGATGCCTTTTTTACGTTATCGGTGATCTCATTCACCACGACAAGTGTTTTGTTGCCCAGCTCAAGGTTATCCATTACAGCCTTGAACTCTTTTGTTTTCGGCTCGGCAAGCTCTATCTTTACTATGAGCTTTATCATCTGTTCCTGAAGCCTCGCGTTCAACCCGGAAAGAAGCGCCTTATTCAGAGCTTTTTTCGGCATCGAATAGCTGAAATCCCTCGGCTTCGGCCCGAAAACGGCACCACCATGACGCCACAGGGGGTTCCTTGAAGACCCGACCCTCGCGCGACCGGTACCTTTCTGTCTCCAGGGCTTTGCCCCTCCCCCGGAAACCTCGGCTCTCGTCTTACAGGACGCGGTACCGCGTCTCGCGTTAGCTTCGTACATCTTCTTGGCTTCATACAGAAGCGCGTTGTTCACTTTACCATCAAACAGCGCGGTATCCAGCTCTACGCTCTCTATCACCTTGCCGGCGAGATCATATACCGACACTTTTGTATCAACCTGTTCCTTCTTCACTCTTTGCCCTCTTCTTTTGTTTCGCCCTTATCCGCTTCTTCGGCCGGCTTTTCTTCGGCCGACTGCGGCTCTACCGCTGCTTCAGGCGCTTTTTTCTGTTCTTCCTGAACCTTCTCGCCGGCTGTATCTTCGGCTGCTGTTTCGGCAACCTCTTCTTCCTCCACCGGTTCCTCTACCTGCTCGCGCTCCGCGAGAGGTTTTTTCAGCGCGTAACGCATTATTAAAAATGTACCGTTCGCTCCCGGAACGGGTCCCTGCACCAGAATAGTGTTATTTTCTTTATTGACATCGACAACTTCCACATTCTGCACTGTGACCCTCTCATTGCCCATCTGCCCGGGCATTCCGTGCCCTTTAACGACCTTCGATGGATAAGCACTTGCCCCGATGGATCCCGGTGCCCTGTGAGACATAGATCCATGAGTAGCATTTCCTCCGGCCCAACCGCACCTTTTCACGCCGCCCTGAAACCCTTTACCCTTGGACGTGCCTGTCACATCAAGGAAATCACCCTTCTGAAAAATGCTGTTCCTTATAAGGTCTCCCTCCTTTACGTCGGGGGTCTCCTCGCAGCGTATTTCTCTGACAAACTTTTTCGGCTTAAGGCCCTTGGCTTTCAGCTCTTCCCTCTGGGGTTTTTTCGTCCTTTTTTCTTTCGCGTCGCTGAAACCTATCTGGACAGCGTCATAGCCGTCTTTCTCGGAAATCCTGACCGCCTGCACCTGGCAGGGGCCCGCTTCGACCACGGTCACGCACAATCTAGAGCCGTCCTCCGTAAAGATCTGTGTCATCCCAATTTTCTTTCCCAATATTCCTGGAACCATTTTTCCCTCTCCCTAACTTACCGCTTAAAGCTTTCGCTTATAGCTTATTTTATCTCAACGTCTACGCCTGCCGGCAGATCCAGCTTCTTCAGCGCGTCAATGGTCTTCGTTGTAGGATCCATTATGTCGAGTAATCTCTTATGTGTCTTCAATTCGAACTGCTCTCTCGATTTTTTATTAACGTGAGGTGAACGCAGAACGGTAAAAAGTTCGCGCCTTGTCGGCAGCGGTACGGGGCCCATTATAGACGCTCCGGACTTTTTTACAGTATCTACGATCTCCGCCATAGATATATCAAGCAGTTTGTGATCAAAAGACTTAAGGCGTAGCCTTATTTTTGATGATTTTGCCTTCTTTGCCATTTTTATTCCTTACCCTCTCGTAGCTTCCGTCTGATAGCCCCTGGTATCTTCCCAATGAGCTATCAGCTTTGAGCTAACAGCTTTATTTTATTCTATTATCTCAGAGATAACTCCCGCACCTACAGTGTGGCCGCCTTCTCTTATGGCGAACCTCAACTCTGTCTCAAGAGCTACAGGGGTTATCAGTTCAACTGAGATCTCCACATTATCTCCGGGCATTACCATCTCAACGCCCTCCGCAAGATTCGCGACACCCGTCACGTCCGTCGTCCTGATGTAGAACTGCGGCCTGTAACCGTTGAAAAACGGAGTGTGCCTACCGCCTTCTTCTTTGCTCAGGATATACACCTTCGCCTTAAACTTTGTGTGAGGCGTTATAGAACCTGAAGCCGCAAGTACCTGGCCCCTCGTGAGGTCGTTCTTGTCTACACCTCGAAGAAGTATACCGACATTGTCTCCGGCCTGACCCGAATCCAGAAGCTTAC
>JAVCCB010000018.1 GCA_030765685.1 Candidatus Tantalella remota
CCTAAACCCCTTGACGATTCCATAGACGTAACCGATTAACGACATACGAAATATCAGAGAATAGGGAATAGATGCTAATAAGTACCGGGTCCTGGGTACCGGGTACCGAGCCGATACCCGATACTCGGTACTCGATACTCGGTACCATACGCTAAAATTATGAAAGAGCTTAAACTTCTAAATGACATTAAGAAGCGAGCAGGGAAACCCGCTAAAGGGGTGAAGCTCGGTATCGGTGACGACTGCGCTGTCCTGGAGTATGACAAAAAGAAATTTCTTTTATGGGCGTCTGATATGCTCATCGAGGGAACTCATTTCAGGCTGAAAGATGGATATGGAAAAATAGGACATAAAGCAGTTGCCGTTAATATAAGCGATATAGCTGCCATGGGCGGGAAACCCTTGTATATTACGGTATCTGTCGGAGTGCCGCCGAAAATGACAGCCGGGTCGGTAAAAAAGATCTATGGCGGCATATTTAAGATGTGCCGGAAATACGGAGTCAGTGTCGTCGGTGGAGATACCGTTGCCGCCGCCAGGCTCACGATAGACGTATCTATCATCGGCGTGGTGGAGAAAAAGTATCTCGCGAAAAGGTCAGACGCCGCCGCGGGGGACCTGATCCTTGTGACCGGCCCGGTGAGAAACGGAAAAAGGGAGCATTTGGAATTTTTGCCGAGACTTAAAGAGGCGCGTTACCTTGTGGAGAATTATAATGTAGGGGCGATGATAGATACGTCGGACGGTATTGGTATGGATCTCGGAAGAATATGCGAGGCGAGCCGTACCGGATGCAGATTGTTTGCGGGGGCTGTTCCTTTGGCAAAAGGGCTTTCGCTTAAGGACGCGCTGTATCATGGAGAAAGTTTTGAGCTTCTATTTACTATGAAAAAGAAAGAAGTCGAGAAGCTTTTTGTGGATAAAAAACTGAGGACGAAAGAAATAGTCTTTTATATTATTGGTGAGATGTGCGCCGGAAGGGAAGGCAGAAAAATAGTTTATGAGGGCAACCGGCTGGAAGCACTGAAGATGGAGGGGTATAGGCATTTGTAAGGGTATCGGGGGATCAGGATATTGGGGACTAGGATATCAGGGACTGATTATAGGAGTACGTTGTAGGGTTACGGCTAGCGAAACGGCTGTCGTTATAGGGTTACGTTTTGACCGCAACCCTAAACCCCTTGACGATTCTATAGACGTAACCGATTAACGACATACGGAATATCAGGGAATAGGGAATAGATGCTAATAAGTATCGGGTTCTGGGTACCGAGCTGATACCCGGTACCATTAGCGAACGAAGTTACCATACGCTGAATGAGATGAATAATTTTAAAATAACTACAAATAAACCCGAAGATACCATAGAGCTTGGAGCTCAGATAGCGGGGAAACTTGCTCCGGGAGATCTTATAGCTTTGGTGGGAGAATTGGGTGCGGGCAAGACGGTTTTTGTTAAAGGTCTGGCTAAAGGTATAGGTGTGGCGGACTATCTTCACGTGAACAGCGCGTCTTTTGTCATTATGAAGGAGTATCGAGGAGACAAGGATCTTTATCATTTTGATGTTTACAGGCTCGATCAGACTTCTTTTGCCGAAACGCTTGATTATGAGAAATATTTCTACTCTGAGGGTATTATCGCCGTGGAGTGGGCGGATAAGATACGCGAGACACTGCCGGAAGAGTATCTGGAGATAGGGATAGAATACGACGGTAAAGATCGGAGAAGGTTTGAATTCAGGCCCGTTGGGGAAAAGTTTGATAAACTTATTAAAAGTATGAGTTGGGAATAGTTGAGGGATCAGGTGCTAATAGGTACCGGGTCCTGGGTACCGGGGATCGGGAAAGCAGGGAATGGGGAATAGGAAATAGACCGAACCATTCTCAGTTCCCAGTTCACAATTCCCAAACGGGAGATTTACTTGAGCTAACAATGAAAACACTAGCATTCGATACATCTACGAAGTTTTTGACTATTGCTCTTATGGAAGACGGCGATGTAAAGTCAGAGTTCCATGAAGACGTGGGTATAAAGCATAGTGAAATACTCATATCCACGATAAAGGATATGGTCGAAGGGCTTTCGTGGGATATTAAAGATATAGGCCTTATGTGTGTGGGGGTCGGACCCGGATCGTTTACCGGTCTGAGAATAGCGATAGCTACCATAAAAGGGTTTGCCGCCGTCAATGACAATAAGGTTATCGCCGTGCCAACGATGGATGCCATGGTGATGAGGTGTTCTTCGGATGAACGCCTGGTGGCACCGCTTTTAGACGCGCACAAGGGAAAAGTTTATTCATGCGTTTATGAAGGAAAGGCCCCCTGCAGGAAAAAGACTACGGAATATCTTTTGATGACAATAGGGGATCTTCTGGGGAGTTTTAAGGAGAAGGTACTTTTTTTCGGGAACGGTATAGAAAAATATAGAGCGGAGTTGGACTCTCACCCGTTGGCAGGGTATATTGAGGATATGGATTGGTATCCGCGTGGCGCGGATATAGGACGTATAGGCATCAAAAGATCCGCTGAAGGTGTTGATGACCCGAAAACGATAGATCCGCTATATCTTCACGCGAGAGATTGTATGATCAAGAAGTAGTGGTGCGCTAATTAGGGTAAGGTTGAGATCGAGGCTGAGGCAACAAAAATGAGCGAGACTAAATACAGACCAACATGGGCGGAGATAGACCTTGAAGCGGTAAGGCATAACCTTTCCTGCATAAAGGGTATACTTGCCGATGGTATGAATGTGATGGCCATTGTAAAAGCCAACGCTTACGGTCACGGCATCACGGAAGTGAGCCGCGTTCTTGTGGATTCCGGAGTTGATTATCTCGGTGTGGCGACAGTGGATGAAGCTATTATCCTCAGGAAGAGCGGCCTGGATATACCGATACTTGTTCTTGGGTCCGTTCTTTCCGAGGAAGCCCGGGCTGCCGTAGATAATGATATTACGCTTACTCTGTGTAATCCGGCGCTGTTAAACACGCTTTCCAATATAACGCTGAATAAGGGCACTATTCCAAAAGTCCATATAATGGTGGATACGGGCATGGGCAGGCTCGGAGTATGGCATGAGGAAGCTCTGGAATTTATAAGAGAGGTCGAAGCCAGGGGGAATATAGAAATAGAAGGAGTTTACACGCATTTTTCATCAGCAGGAAGAGATAAGCTTGTCACCCGGATGCAGATAAATGATTTTGAAAAAGTTATCCAGGATATGGAGGAGTGCGGTATACATGTGAAATACAAGCATGCCGCGAACAGTATTGCCGTGGTTGACTGGAAAATATCTCATTTGAATCTTGTGCGCCCCGGCATACTTTTTTACGGTGTTTATCCTAAAAGAAGTTTTGCCAGAGAGCTGCGTTTGAAGCCAGTCATGAACCTTAAGACAAGGATAGTCCATCTTAAAGATACTCCCGCGGGCCGGGCTATAAGTTACGGCAGGACGTACATCACGCAGAAAGATACTAAGATAGCTACGATACCGATAGGGTATGCCGACGGTTACGGCAGGATACTTTCCAATAAAGCAAAGGCTCTGGTAAGGGGAAGGTTCGTGCGGGTCGCGGGAATAGTAACTATGGACCAGACTCTTCTTGATGTCGGTCACATAAAAGGTGTATCGATCGGAGATGAAGTAGTTCTTATCGGGAAGCAGGGAGAATCCGAGATCTCAATAGAAAGAATAGCCAAGCTTGCCGGTACCATTCCGTATGAGATACTTTCGGCGATCACTGACAGGGTGCCCCGAGTGTACAAAAATAGATGAGTGTGGATGTTGCGTCTGTATTTAGTGTTCAGTATTTAGTATTTAGTCCATGTAAAATAAATATTGCATTTTTTTATTTGCGGGGATATAATCATACATGTTGTTAAGTTAACAAAGGTAGAGCTCAGGAAATGAAAAAACATAACCAGTATGTATACAATGTAGTAGTACTTCTACTGGGAAGCGTCCAGGCTTCCTCAGGTGGAGGTGTGCAGGCATAGTATAGTATATAGTTGGTAGCACATGATCCTGAGGAGGCCCGGTCAAAGAGACCGGGTTTTTTTTGCTTTTAACCTGGCAGAACCTAACCTGGTTATATTTGCAGGCCTTTTTGTTGACCTAACGGTGAAAATAAAGTGCAAGAAAAGGGGGTGAAATTTGGTCTATAATAGTAGGGGAGTAAACGGTGAACAGTAAACAGTAAACAGTGAACGGGAAATATGATCAGTTCACAGTTCACAGTTTACAGTTTACAAGGGTACTATCTGGTTGAAATAACCAGATAATAATTTGAGGTGCTAAAGGGGCAAATGAGCATATGCTTGACATAAGGGGGTACATATTGCTATATTATTATCCAGATATGTGGCTCTAATACATATTAGGAAATTATTATCACTATATATAAAGCAGTAATTATAACTTATAAGGAAAGGAAGAAAAATGGCTAAGATAACAGGCGCGGAAATGATGATAAAAGGTCTTATTGCCGAGGGGGTTACGCATGTGTTCGGGTATCCGGGCGGTACAATAATCCCTTTACTTGACCATATTTACAAGGGCAAAGACATAAAGTTCCATCTCACCAGACATGAGCAGGGCGCGGTGCATGCCGCGGACGGATATGCCAGAGTTACCGGTGATGTGGGAGTTTGTATGGCTACGTCCGGTCCGGGAGCTACCAATTTGGTCACGGGTATAGCTACGGCCAATATGGATTCGATACCGATGGTCGCGATAACGGGACAGGTCAAGTGCACGCTTATAGGTAATGACGCTTTTCAGGAAGCGGACATGGTGGGTATCACTCGTTCTATAACCAAGCATAACTACTTAGTTAAAGATATCAAGGAACTGCCGAAGACCATCAAGGAAGCGTTCCATATTGCCAGGACGGGCAGGCCCGGTCCGGTGCTTATAGATTTTCCGGTGGATGTCCAGGTGCAAATGGCTGAATTCAAGTATCCCAAGACAGTTGATATTAAAGGATATAAGCCTACTTATAAAGGACATCTTGGGCAGATAAAAAGAATATCCAAAGCTATAGCCAAGAGCAAGAAGCCTCTTTTGTATGTGGGTGGCGGTGTTATATTGTCGGAAGCCTCAAAAGAGCTTACTAAATTCGCCAGAAAGACGGATATACCCGTTACGACGACTATGATGGGACTCGGGGCGTTTCCCGAGGATGATCGTTTGAGTCTGGGGATGCTCGGTATGCACGGGACGGCGTACGCTAATCATTCTGTGCAGGCCGCGGATCTTATAATCGCTGTTGGTGCCCGGTTCGACGACAGGGTTACCGGCAGGATAGATGATTTCGCTCCCAATGCCTCTATTGTGCATATCGATATCGATCCTTCGAGCGTCAGCAAGAACGTTGAGGTGGATATACCCGTTATTGGTGACGCCAAAGAGATACTTAAGGAGCTTAACAAGATAGCTAAAAAGGGGAAGTTTGACGAATGGCATAAAACGATAGCTGTCTGGAAAAAAGAGTTACCGCTAAAGTACAAGGACGACGCGAGACTGCGTCCGCAGTATGTTGTCGAGCAGATATACGAGCTCACTAAAAAAGAGGGTGCCATAATAGTGACTGAAGTCGGTCAGAACCAGATGTGGGCCGCGCAGCACTTTACCTACACTAAGCCAAGGACATGGGTTTCCAGCGGCGGACTGGGTACTATGGGATACGGGTTCCCGGCGGCTATCGGCGCGCAGGTTGGAAAACCCGACGCGATAGTTTTTGATATCGCGGGTGACGGGAGCATACAGATGAACATACAGGAACTTGCGACGGCTGTTCTGGAACAGATCCCGGTGAAGATAGTGATACTTAATAACGGATATCTCGGGATGGTACGACAGTGGCAGGAGCTGTTCTACGACAGGCGGTACGCGTTCACAACGCTGGCTAAAAAAGATTGTACGGCGTGCCCGGACTTCGTAAAACTCGCGGAAAGTTACGGCGCGAAGGGGATGCGTATCACGGAAAAGAGCGAGGTTAAAAAAGCTCTCAAAACCGCGATAAAAACAAAGGGTCCGGTTGTAATGGATTTTATAGTCGAAAGGGAAGAGAACGTTTTCCCGATGGTCCCGGCAGGAAAGTCTATCAGCGAGATGCTTCACGGGCTTGCATAATTAGTTCGTTGTTCGTAGTTCATTGTTCATAGTCTAGGAGCCCAATGAACTATGAACACAAAACCATGAACAGAAATAAGGAGTTTAACATGGAGAAATTTGTTATATCAGTACTGGTAGAGAATAAGTTCGGTGTGCTCGCGCGGGTCGCGGGCCTCTTTTCGGCGAGGGGGTATAATATCAACTCGCTGGCGGTCGGGGAGACGGAAGCCCCGGAAGTATCACGTATGACCATAGTGGTCGACGCCGATGAAAGGATATTTGAGCAGGTGAAAAAACAGCTTAACAAGCTGATCGACACCATTCGTGTGCAGGACCTGACCGGAGGAGAGTACGTGGACAGGGAACTTATATTCATAAAAGTCAAGGCCGAGAAGATCGGTATCAGGGAGAAGATAGTGAAGATCGTAGATTCCACCGGCGCGGAGATCGTGGATATCGGGAAAAAATCGTTTACTGTGGAAGAATCTGGTGACGAGCACAGGATAAAGGCTCTTATAGAGCTTTTGCGTCCTTATGGAATACTCGAAATAGTGAGGACGGGTAAGATAGCGATACAGTGCGATAACTAAAATGAGGTCATGGCTTGCGGAACGGAATGACGCAAGCCATAAGGCCGAATTTTATCCCGAGCGAAGCGCGGGATCTAGCAAAAGGGAAAAATTTAAAACTAAAAGATAGACAAATCAAGGAGGAAATGAAATGGCTAAGATGTATTATGACAAGGATGCGGACCTTTCTCTTATAAAGGATCTGAAGATCGCGATCATAGGTTATGGGATACAGGGACGTGGGCAGTCACTGTGTTTAAGGGATAGCGGTCTCAACGTTATAGTCAGCGAACTTGAAGGGACACCCAATCACGACCAGGCTGTTGAGGACGGTTTCGAGGTCCAGACCGCGGAAGAGGCGGCTAAAGAGGGAGATATTATCCAGATACTTACGCAGGACCACGTGCAGGCAGCTGTGTATAAGAACGCGATAGAGAAGAATCTCACCGAAGGTAACGCCTTGGTCTTCTCGCACGGGTTTAATATACATTTCAAGCAGATCCTGCCGCCCGCGAATGTGGATGTTTTCATGGTGGCTCCGAAAGGTCCGGGAGCGCTTGTGAGAGAGATGTATGAACAGGGCAAAGGCGTTCCGAGCCTTATCGCTGTATACCAGGATTTTACAGGGAAGGCGAAGGACCGGGCATTGTCTTATGCCAAAGGTATAGGCGGGACAAGAGCCGGCGTTATCGAGACGACTTTCGCAGAAGAGACAGAAACCGATCTTTTCGGAGAGCAGGCAGTTCTTTGTGGTGGCGCTTCCGAACTGGTTAAAGCGGGATTTGACACTCTGGTCGAAGCCGGGTATCAGCCGGAGATCGCGTATTTCGAATGTCTGCATGAGCTTAAACTTATAACGGACCTGATATACAAGTATGGAGTATCCGGTATGAGGAAGAGAGTTTCAGATACCGCCGAATACGGTGATATAACAAGGGGTAAGAGAGTTATAAGTTCCGAAACGCGTAAGGAAATGAAAAAAATACTAGAAGAGATCCGTTCCGGCAGTTTTGCCAAAGAATGGATAAAGGAGAATGAGGACGGCAGGCCGAACTATAACAGGATAACCGAAGAAGAGAAGCAGCACAAGATAGAGAAGGTCGGCAAGGAACTTCGCGGCATGATGCCGTGGATGGAATAAAAGAAGCCAAATTTACCCCGCCCTTTTTATTGTTCAGGATCGAAGATCCGGCAAACCCAAAAGGGCGGGGTTAATGTGACCATGCGATTTCTGTGCGTTGTGCTTCATAAGTCGCGGTCTTATCAAAAAAGAGGGAAGAAGCTATGAAAGACAAAAAGAAAGTGCTTATATTCGATACCACTTTAAGGGACGGGGAGCAGACGCCCGGGGCGAGTCTTACCATCAATGAAAAGCTGAAAATAGCTTTTCAGCTGGAAAAGCTCGGCGTAGATATAATCGAAGCCGGATTTCCCAGAACGAGTCCGGGTGACCTTGAAGCGGTCCGTACAATATCGAAGCATATCAAAAAAGCGATCATATGCGGTCTTGCCAGAGCTACGAAACAGGATATAGACGATGCTTATGCCGCGCTTAAAAAAGCTAAAAAGCCGAGGATACATGTTTTTCTGGCTACTTCCAAGATACATAGGCAGTATAAGCTGCGCAAGGCGAAAGACGAGATACTCAAGATCTCTGTGGACGCGGTGAAATACGCGCGTAAGAAATGCGCCGATATCGAGTTTTCTCCCGAAGACGCGACGCGTACAGAGCTGGATTTTCTCGCGAAAGTCGTGGAAGAGGTCATAAGAGCCGGCGCCAGGACTGTAAATATTCCTGATACCGTGGGTTATGCCATACCGCAGGAGTTCGGACAGACTATAGACTATTTGATGAACAATGTGCCGAACATAAGCAAGGCCGTTATCAGCGTCCATTGCCATAACGACCTTGGCCTGGGCGTGAGCAATTCACTTGCCGCTGTCGTTAACGGCGCGCGCCAGGTGGAGTGTACGATAAACGGGCTCGGAGAAAGAGCGGGTAACGCGGCGCTTGAGGAGATCATAATGGCGCTTAACATTCGTAAGGATCTTTTCGGAAAGATAGAGACGGGTATCAACACGAAAGAACTGTATAAGACCAGTAAACTTGTCAGCAAGCTTACCGGAATAGAAGTACAGCCGAATAAAGCTATAGTGGGTGAGAACGCGTTCAGCCATGAAGCAGGGATCCATCAGGACGGGATACTTAAGAAAAGGGTGACGTATGAGATAATCCGCCCTCAGGATGTAGGGTTTAAAGGCAGTCGTCTCGTTCTCGGAAAGCTTTCCGGAAGGCACGCTTTTTTAGAAAGGCTCAAAAAACTGGGATATTCCCTTTCGGAAAAGGAACTCAACCAGGCGTTTACCCGGTTCAAGGTCCTTGCCGATAAGAAAGCCAAGATATTCGATGAGGATCTTGCCACCATAGTGGAAGACGAGCTGGCTATGATAAAAGAGAAATATAAGCTCATCAGTTTCCAGGTGACCAGCGGTAATGCTATAAAACCGCTGGCGGAAGTCGAACTTACCGAGGGCAAGAAAAAGGTACAGGCGACCGCCACCGGCGACGGTCCCATAGACGCGTGTTTTAAGACCATAGATAAGGCTACCGGCAGTAAAGGTAAACTTATCGATTACAAAGTGAATGCCGTTACCAGCGGTAAGGACGCGCTAGGTGAGGCCAGCGTCAAGATATCGTTCAAGGGTGATGTCGTTATCGGCAGAGGTTCCAGCACGGACGTTATAGAGGCGAGTGTAAGGGCATATGTCAATGCTATAAATCGCCTGTCTTTGCGCGGCGAAAAACTTAAAAAGAAGAAAAGTACCCGCAAGAAAAAGTGATCTAAGAGGATACTGAGACATGCACAGCGAAACTGGCGTGAAAAAAAAGTATGGGCTGCTGGGAAATGGGATAAGTTATTCCCTGTCTCCGGTGATACATAATGCCGCTTTCGCGCATTTTGGCATTAACGCGGAGTATGGCATATTCGATGTGCCCGAGGATGAGCTCGACGAGTTCTGCCGTGACAATGTACTTAACGGAAAGATAAGCGGGTTCAACATCACGGTCCCTCACAAGGTGAAGATAAAAGAGATGCTGGATAATGATGATTTTTCTTCGCTGGAGGAGTTTGCCGAAAAGTTAGGCGCGGTCAATACCGTGAAGGTGGAAGAAGAAGGCTTCAGGGGATATAACACCGACGGCAGAGGGTTCTACGAATCCCTTACAATAGACGCCGGGTTCGACCCGAAGGATAAAACAGTGCTTATCCTAGGGGCGGGCGGCGCCGCCAGAGCGATCAGTTTTTATCTAGCCGACGAGGAGAAGCCAGTCGGTGACATTTTTGTTTTTGACGTCGATGGGGAAAAAGCTGTTTCCCTTGAAAAGGATATAGTAAGACAGATAGGACCCGGCAGGCTGTCGGTGGTCGAAGATAAGGATATCCCGGAAACAATAGCAAAGGCGGATCTTCTGGTGAACGCTACGCCGATGGGTACACACAAAGGCGATCCTCTTCCCGGGCCGGAAGACATGTCGCTACTTTTGCGCGACGGGATGATGGTGTACGATCTTGTGTATTGCCGGGAAACCGAGCTGGTAAAGTTATGCCGGAAAAAGGGAATAAAAGCGGAGATGGGTCTGGGTATGCTTATAAACCAGGCCGCTCTGGCTTTTGACATATGGGCAGAGGATAATTTTTGTCTGGGAGACGTGAAAACGATAATGAAAAAAGCGGCGCTTGAAGAACTGGATAAAAGAAAGGGAGCCGGGGAATAAATGGAATTTATCATCGTATTCGTCTTCGGAGCTATAATCGGCAGTTTCCTCAATGTGTGTATTTACCGGATACCGTTGTCGAAGTCCATTGTCTTTCCGTCCTCAGCGTGTACGTTCTGCGCGCATCCGATAAGATGGTTCGATAATATACCGATGGTAAGTTTTCTGATACTCAGGGGCAAGTGCAGGGATTGTTCGACCCCGATATCTGCCAGATATTTTGCCGTGGAGCTTTTGACAGCCCTGGCCGGCGTGGGGCTTTTGTTTTATTTTTCGCTGTGCCCGGCGTTTTTTGTCTACTGGCTGTTCACATGCGCCCTGATAGTGGTGGTTTTTATTGATATAGAGCATCAGGAGATACCTGACGTTATAAGCTTGCCGGGGATATTCTTTGGTATGGTGCTTTTTACGGTTTTTAAGCTGGGTGGTTCCGGTACGTATATCGGATCACTCTTAGGGTCTTTTCTCGGCGTCATCGCCGGTGGCGGAAGTATGTTCCTGCTGGGGATGATAGGGGAGCTTATATTCCGGAAACAGGCGCTCGGCGGCGGGGACGTTAAACTGATGGCGATGCTGGGGGCGTTTCTCGGGTGGAAGCTGGTCATCCTGACATTTTTTCTGGCGCCTATACTGGGTGTCGGAGTGGGCGTGTTCATGAAGATAAAATTTAAAAGGGACGTAATACCCTACGGGCCTTATCTTGCGCTGGCCTCGCTTGTAAGTCTCCTGTGGGGAAGCAGGATACTGGATCATTTGTTCGTGATATAAGGTTTGTTTGACCCGACCCTGCAAGAGGCAAGGGGTATAATTCACTCATTAAAAAAGAGGTGCAATATGCTAAGGTACATGACGGCAGGAGAGTCTCACGGAAAAGCTCTTATAACCATACTTGACGGCGTGCCGGCCGGTCTTAAATTGTCAGCCGGTGACATCAACGGAGATCTTAAACTCCGGATGCAGGGATATGGCAGGGGAAAGCGCATGGCTATCGAAAGCGACAAAGCGGAACTGATCGCGGGTTGCCGTAAGGGGCGGACTATCGGAAGTCCGGTCGGTATAATGGTAGCTAACAAGGATTTCAAAATAGATAAACTACCTGACGTTAACTGTCCCCGCCCGGGACATGCTGACCTCGCGGGCCTCATGAAATACCGGTGTCCCGACGCGCGTGACGTGCTTGAAAGGGCGAGCGCCAGGGAGACAGCGGCCCGTGTCGCTGCAGGCGCGGTCGCTAAGAAGATCCTGGCGGAGTTCGGCATAAAAATATTAAGTCACGTTACCATGTTGGGCGGCATAGAAGCCGGTACCGGCGGACTGTCGTACAAAAAAGTAGCTACGCTTCTTAAGGGAGCGAAAAAGATAAGATGTGCCGATAAAGAAGCTGAAAAACTCATGTGCGAAGAAATAGATAATGCCGCGAAAGCGGGAGATACGCTTGGCGGGGCTTTTGAGGTGATCGTCGAAGGCGTGCCTGCCGGATTGGGGACTTACGCTCAGTGGGACAGGAGGATGGACGCCTCTTTGGCGCGCGCGGTGATGTCCGTGCCGGCGGTAAAAGCGGTGTCGATCGGAGGTGGGATAGAGGCCGCGTACGAGGCGGGTTCCATCGTTCATGATGAGATAGCGTATTCGAAACAGAAAAAGAGTTTTCTCAGGTTGTCGAATAACGCTGGCGGTATCGAAGGCGGGATAACCAACGGGCAGCCCGTAGTTATCGAAGGGTTTATGAAACCTATAGCTACTCTTGGGGACGCGTTGGGTACGGTGAACATCAAGACTAAAAAAGACAGCAAGGCTTCGAGAGAGCGCGCGGATGTGTGTGCTGTAGGCGCGTGCGGCATAGTCGCCGAAGCGGTGATCGCGGTAGAACTGGCGTCAGCGTTCCTGGAAAAGTTCGGCGGAGATTCGATCTCCGAGATAACGAGTAATTACAAGGCGTATAAGGCGCAATTGAGGAAACTGTAAACAGTAAACAGTTAACAGTTGACGGTTTCCAGTTCACTGAAATATGAAGAATATAGTATTGATCGGATTTATGGGTACAGGGAAGACCATGCTCGCTAAAGCTCTGGCGGATGATCTCGGGATGAAATACGTTAGTATAGACGATATTATAGTTGAAGAGGAAGGGCGTCCCATAAGCGAGATATTCGAGACGGAAGGCGAACCACATTTCAGGGAGCTCGAGAAAAGCGTTGTTAAAAAAGTGAGTGAGGCCTCGGATCAGATAATCGATACCGGCGGTGGTGTGGTTCTCGCTCCGGAGAACCTGGAGAACCTGTCAAAGAACGGAACAGTTATATGTCTCTGGGCTGATCCGGAGGTGATATACGAACGCACAAAAAACCATGGACACAGGCCTCTTTTGAATGTGGAAGATCCCCTGGCAAAGATACGGGAGCTTCTGGAATACAGGCGGCCTTTTTACGAAAAGGCGGAATGTCATATTGATACAACAGATTTCAGCATAGACATTATCATGGGTCATATAAAAAGGATGGCAAGTGGAGAGTAAACCGGCAAAGGGTATAAACAGGGATGAAGTCTTATGGGAACTTTTCTTTGAGAAGCTCCTGGAGAACTTTGAAGCCGTAGTCATGGTGGTCGATCCTGAGGGTAATGTGGTTTTCGCGAATGAGAAATGTCTCGATGTTATGCTGTTTTCCGATAAGGCTGTTTCGGATATTAACTGGCCGGTAACGGTAGTCCCCGAGGGAATAAAAGACGAAGTAGTGTCTCTTTTTGACGGTATCAAGCATGAAAAGACCGTGAAGTGGTTTGATACTCCCGTGATGTCGTCTGACGGGTCTAAGAAATATCTGTGTTTTCTATGTGTTCCGCTGGTGGGAAAAGGGAGATCCCTTTACCTTCTTATAGGCAGTGAAGGGCAGTTCCAGATGGCAGACGCCTTGAAGATCCATCCGTCATCGGAAATGGGCGAGACAGCGGCCTACAAGGAGATAGTAAAAGCGCTTTTTGAAGCTTCGAGGATAAGTGAGCCTGAGACAGCCGAGCATGCCAGCCGCGTAATGTCTTTTGCTACGGTGCTTGCCAGGAAGTTAAAGGTCAGTAGGGAGGCGATAGAGAAACTCAGGGCAGCGTCCCTTCTGCACGATCTGGGAAAACTGGCGGTGGATGAAAAGATACTTTTCAAGCCCGGCAAGTTGAGCCAGGAAGAGTTTGAAGAAATAAAGAAGCATCCCGGATGGGGTTCGGATGTTGTGGGGCTTGTATATGTACTGCACGATATTATACCTGTCATGGCAAGTCATCATGAAAATTATGACGGTACCGGGTATCCCAAAGGAATTAAAGGTGAGGATATACCCCAGGCGGCCAGGATCCTGGCGGTGGCGGATATATATGAAGCTCTTACCTCGGATAGGCCGTACCGTAAGGGATTCTCCAAGAAAGAGGCGGTCGCCATAATGAAATACGAGAAAGGGCGTAAGCTGGATCCTGACATAACGGATGTGTTCCTGAAAATGATAGTTAAAAAAGAGATAAACGGGGAGAAACATTGACGGATATCTGTATAGATATTATGGCGCTTACCATGGTTCCCGGGCTGGGACCGGTAGGGATCAAGCGTATCCTGGATAATGGCAACGGTTCGCGGGATGAGTTGAAGGCCGAACGCGCGCGGTTCGGTGACATTTCGCCGGAGCTGGAGGAAGAGCTTGAATATATGAAAACCGAAGGTATCCGTGTCGTATGCTGTTTGGATGCTGAATATCCTTCCAGGCTACGGGATATCTACGATCCGCCTCCGGTGCTGTATTATAAAGGCGACCTTGAGAGTTTGAACGGCAACACTGCCGCTGTCGTCGGGTCAAGAAGATGCTCTATGTATGGACTTCGTATGGCGGAAAAATTGTCGTATGATATCGCGGAAAGAGGTGTCACAGTTGTCAGCGGTATGGCAAGGGGCATAGACCAGGCGGCACACAGGGGCGCTCTTAAATGCGGAGGGAATACCATAGCGGTACTTGGCAGCGGGTTCCGGCATGTGTATCCCGCGGGTTCGGAAAAACTTGTTGAAGATATTGTGTCTCACGGAGCCGTTGTTACGGAGTTTTCTTCCCGGACGGAGCCGTCGAGGAGCACGTTCCCACGCCGCAACAGGATAGTCAGCGGGATGTCCGAAGGTGTGGTGGTTGTCGAAGCTTCCAGGCGAAGCGGAGCTATGATAACCGTTGATCTCGCGCTTGAACAGGGCAGGGAGGTTTTTGCCGTTCCGGGGCGAGCGGATCTTTATACTTCGAGAGGAACGAATTTTCTTATTCAGAACGGCGCGAAACTGGTCACATGCGCGGAGGATATCCTGGAAGAAATGGATATGGAACCGGTTATCGAACAAAAAAAGCAGGATATCAGGATATCGGGGGACCAGGGGATCAGGGAGATCAGCGATGAAGAAAAAGCTATCCTTGAAGTGCTGGGTATCGGAGACCCGGTGCACCTTGATCACATTATAGAGTCGTCCGGCGCGGATATAAAGAAACTGCATCATATTATGCTCAGGCTGGAGATGAGAGGCCTGGTCAAAAAGCTGGCGGGTATGCGTTATGTGCTCGCGCGAAAACAACCTGTTGCTTCCTGACCCGGTTCATCCGGGAGAAGGAAGGTTCTCTAAGATCAAAGGGAGAGACTTTATGGCTACTAAAAAACCTAAAGCGAAAACAACTAAGCCTAAAACCACCAAGACAAAAAAGCCTGCGGCAAAAAAAACCGCGCCTGAGGGTAAGTTCCTGGTAATAGTTGAGTCGCCGGCGAAATCTAAGACCATAAACAAAATACTTGGCAAAGACTTCAAGGTACTCGCCAGTATGGGGCATATCATCGATCTTCCCGCGAACCGGATGGGGATAGATTTTGAGAACGGTTTCCAGCCCGAATACACCGTCATGAAAGGGCGGAAAAAGTATCTGGTCAGCCTTAAAAAAGAAGCCAAGACGGCGAAAGCCATATATCTCGCGGCTGACCCTGACAGGGAAGGTGAAGCTATATGCTGGCATCTTAAAAACCAGTTCGAGAAGTACAAGGTCGATACCTACAGGGTGAGCTTTGACGAAATAACGGCAAAAGCGGTCAAAGCGGCATTCAAAGATCCCGGAGGGCTGGACATGAATAAGGTCAACGCCCAGCAGGCCCGGAGAATACTGGATCGTATAGTGGGCTATTCACTCAGTCCTATTCTATGGGGGAAGGTAACCAGGGGGCTAAGCGCCGGAAGGGTACAGTCCGTGGCGGTAAGGCTGATCGCTGACCGGGAAGAAGCGATACGCAAGTTCAACTCTCAGGAATATTGGAGTGTGGACGCGATACTGAAGAAAAAAGACGACAAGTCACCTGAGGGTGAAGAGTATCCCTCGTTCAAGGCCAAACTGGTCAAGCACAAAGGGGAAAAGATCCAGATCGACGACGAAAAGCAATCGGGAGACATCGTCTCGTATCTCGAAAAACAGGATTTTATAGTACGCGACATCAGCCGCAAGGAAAAGAAAAGTCATCCAAGGTCGCCGTACACGACTTCCGTCATGCAGCAGGACGCCTTCAATAAACTGAATTCTTCCGCGTCGAAGACCATGAGGACGGCGCAGATGCTTTATGAAGGCGTGGAGATCGGTAACGAAGGTAGCGTGGGACTTATAACGTATATGAGAACGGATTCAGTGCGCATATCGGATGACGCGCAAAAAGAGGTGCGCCAGTATATACTCGATAAATTCGGAGAGAAATATTGCCCTAAGACGCCGCCGGAGTATAAGTCAAAGAAGAGGGCTCAGGAAGCTCATGAGGCTATACGCCCGGCACTACCCCTTCGGTCACCCAAAGACGTGGAGTCGTATCTTGCCCCGGATGAGCTTAAACTTTATAGGCTCATATGGAACAGGTTCGTATCAAGCCAGATGACGAGCGCTCTCTATTCAGTGCTTGCGGTCCATATAGATGCCGGGGAGTATCTGTTTAGAGCGGGCGGCGCCCATATAGTGTTTGACGGTTTTCTTAAGGTGTACAGAATGGAAGGCGAAAAAGGGGATGAGATACCGGAACTCCCGCCACTTGAGGAAAAAGAGGTACTTGAGCCTTTAGAGATACTTCCGGAACAGCATTTCACCAAACCTCCTCCGAGGTTTTCTGACGCGTCGCTGGTCAAGATGCTCGAAGAAAAAGGTATAGGCAGGCCGTCCACGTACGCGCCTATTATCCGGACGATAATCACCAGAAACTATATAAAACGGGTTACTCGTACTCTTCAGCCCACGGAGCTCGGAGAGCTGGTAAACAAGCTTCTTGTCGATAATTTCCCCGATGTAGTGTCTGACGCGTTCACTGCCAGAATGGAAGACGAGCTTGACGGTATTGAAGACGGGAAAACAGAATGGGTATCTGTTCTGGAAGAATTCTACGGGCCTTTCTCTAAGGAAGTGGAGAAGGCGAAAGAAAAGATGAAAAGCGTAAAAAAACAAGTTGTTGAGACCGACGAGACCTGTGAAGAATGCGGAAGACCCATGGTTATTAAATGGGGTCGCCGCGGACGGTTTATGAGTTGTTCCGGTTTTCCCGCGTGTAAGTACGCTAAGTCCATCACGACGGGAGTTAAATGCCCGGAAGAAGGGTGCGAGGGCGAACTGGTCGAGAGGAAATCCTCGAGAGGCGCTTTTTACGGATGTACTAAATATCCCAAATGTACATATACTTCCAGAACTCTCCCCAAAGAGGAAAACGAGTCCGCCTCCGGAGAGACTGTAGAAGGGGAATAGATTGAAGAGGTTCGTAGAGAAATTCGCTAATTATCTTGATATAGAGAAAAACTATTCGAAACACACACTGCGTGGATACAGGTCCGATCTTACCGAGCTGGCGGAGTTTCTGTCAGACAAAGACCCTAAAAAAATAACGCATCTTGACCTTCGGAGGTTTCTGGCGGAACTCAAAAGAAGGGACTGCGCGAAGCGCACGGTAGTGAGAAAGCTGGGAGCGATAAGGTCTTTTTTTAAGTTTCTTTTCAGGGAAAAGTATATAAAGAACAATCCGGCCGACAGTATATTTACCCCCAAACTGGATAAGAAACTGCCGGAGTTTCTTGATATTGACAAAACTATCAAGCTGGTGACCGCGCCGCAGCTGGATAATTTGTTGGGTTTACGGGACCGGGCGATACTGGAGGTCTTGTATTCCACCGGAATACGTGTGAGCGAGCTGGTAGGGATCAATGAAGAGGATATAGATCTTATCGCCGGTGTTGTTAAGGTAAGGGGAAAAGGTAAGCGTGAACGAATAGCCCTGCTGGGCTCTGAATCGCAGAGGGCTATCCGGAACTATACCGGAGACTCCGGTCGCGTTTCAAAGCTCTCTGGCCCTTTTTTCTTGAACAACAGGGGGACAAGGCTTACAGACCGGAGCGTGAGAAGGATAATAGACAAATATGTTCTGAAGTGCAGTATAGAGCAGAAGATATCGCCTCATTCGATAAGACATTCTTTTGCCACGCACCTGATAAATAACGGCGCCGATCTCAGGAGCGTCCAGGAACTGTTGGGGCATCAGAATCTGTCGACGACGCAGATATACACCCATATGGGATCTAAGAGAATAAGAGAGATGTACGAGAAGGCGCATCCTAGAGCATGACTGGGGGCGCAGATTAAGGATATCGGGATATTAGGAGATCAGGGGATCAGGGACAAGGGCCAACACCTAAGCCCCAAGACCTAAGACCTGATTAGGAGGAAGGCACACACAATAGAGCTATGAGGATATTATACGACATATTTTTTCTGATATTCGGGATATTATACATCCCTGTCCTTCTTTTTAAGGGGAAACTCCACCGTGATTTTTCTCAGAAGTTCGGGATCATCCCCGCCGGTATCAAAGTTCTGGATAAACCGGTATGGATACACGGTGTAAGCGTGGGAGAAGCGGCTCTGGCAGCTAAACTGGCGCGCAGTATCAAAAAGGATTTCCCCGATGTTCCTGTAGTCGTCTCGACTACAACTCAGACCGGCAATAACATGGCGCGTAAAGCCGGAGAAGGATATGTGGACGCGGTATTCTATTATCCGATGGATGTGAGCGGTATCGTTTCCAGGACAGTGAGGGACGTGGATCCCCGGCTGTACGTGATGATAGAGACGGAGTTATGGCCGAACCTTATGGAAGAGTTGTCGGCAAGGGAAGTTCCCGCGGTACTCGTTAACGGAAGGATCTCGAATTCTTCTTTCAGGAATTACAAAAAGATAAGATTTTTCACCAGGAGGATCCTTCGATGCCTTGATCGGTTATGCATGCAGTCGGAGGTCGATCTTGAGAGGGTGAAGGAGCTGGGAGCTTTGGAGGATAAGGTTTTCGTCACAGGAAATATGAAATTTGATGGAGCGGTCCAAGGTTCCTCAGAAAAGATATCTCCCGCAAAACTCGGGTTGAACGGACAGGATCCTGTTATCGTGGCAGGAAGCACTCATTTCCCCGAAGAACAGCTGGTAGTGGACATTTACAGGGACCTGAAGAACAGTATTGGAGCGCTCAAACTTGTTATAGCTCCCAGGCATATTGAAAGAGCAGAGGCCATAAAGATCTATGTTGAGAAAGAATCTCTTTCGTGCAGGAGGTTTTCGGAGATATCAGAAAATCCCGGAGAAGCAGGACAGTTCGATGTTCTTCTGGTTGATACAATAGGGCACCTGAAGGATATTTACGGCCTGGCTACCGTGGTCTTTATCGGCGGAAGCATGGTTCGTAAGGGCGGTCAGAATCCGATCGAAGCCGCGTGCTGGGGAAAACCCGTGGTGTTCGGGCCTAATATGTTCAATTTTAGAGAAGTTTCAGAGATCTTCCTGCAGAATGGCGCGGCAGTGAAGGTCGACGATAATAAACAGCTTAAGGATGAACTTAAAGAACTGCTTGAAGATGCCGGAAAAAGAGAAGAGATGTCGAAAAAAGCGATGAATGTCATCGAGGAGAATTCAGGCACCATCGAGCGGACAATGGAACGCATAAGAGAGTATATAGGGCGCGAAGTAAGGGATAAGGGATAAGGGTTAAGAGAGACGTCATCCCGGAATTCGCCGAAGGCGAATATCCGGGATTAAATAGAAGTACTATTATCATTGGATCCCCGCTTCTGCGGGGATGACGATTTTACTTCTAAAGTGGTCCTCTGTGGACTAACTGGTGACCACAACGGGATAGAATATGGGTGCGATACGAAAATATATACTCGGAGTTATGAAAGACGAGCGTACCGGATGGGCGGACAGGATAGTCGCGGGGATTTTACGCGTCGTCTCCTGGATATACGGTCTGGCCGTGCGCGTTGTTGACTGGTCGTATCGTTCGGGTATCCGGAAGGTATGTCACGTTTCTGTGCCCGTTATCAGTATCGGCAACATAACCCTGGGTGGGACGGGTAAGACTCCTTTTGCGATCTTGGTTTCGGAATATCTCCTGAGGAGATCGATGCGTCCTGCGGTCCTGATCAGGGGCTACGGCAACGATGAGAACAGGATGCTTAAGGACGAATCGCCTGACATACCCGTATTGTCCGGGCAAAGCAGGGTAGCAAGCGCTGAACTGGCGATAGAAAAAGGGTGTGACGTCCTGGTACTCGACGACGGGTTTCAGCACAGAAAGATAAAAAGAGACCTGAACATAGTTATGGTAGACAGTGTTTTTGGTTTCGGTAACGAGGCTATTTTCCCCAGAGGACTATTAAGGGAAGACATATCTTCCCTGCTGAGGGCGGACACCTTTGTTCTCACCAAAACAGATATGGCAGGAGAAGAAAAGGTAAACGAAATTTCCGGTATGATAAAAAAGATAGCGCCGGGTAAGCCTGTCGTTCTTGCGAGGCATAAGGCTGTGAGCCTGTCTGACGTTACAAACGCGGCGTACTCCACCGCAAGCATGAGGGATAAGAGAGTCTGTCTCCTCAGCGGCATAGGGGACCCCTCATATTTCGAGTTCCTTGTAAAAAAAGAGGGAGCGGTAGTTGTGGGCAGGATAGACAATGAAGACCATCATCACTATAACCGGCTGGACATCCGGAAGACATACAAAATGTGTGTGGATGAGAGAGCGGAAATGGTTATTGTTACCAGGAAAGACCACGTAAAACTGAGAGAACTGGATATATCGGAGATAGAGGATAAGTTGTTCGTACTTAATATAGAAACAGATATTGTAAAGGGTAAGGAGGATCTAATTGCTGGACTTAATAGCGTCATTAGTGATCAAGGGGCTTAATCGGGTTCTTCACGTTCTGCCGATGCGATTTGACTTGTGGCTTGGGCGGTGCTTTGGCGGGATGGCATATCTTTTCAGCGGCAAGAGAAGGAGGGTGGCGTATGCTAATCTTAAAGCTGCTTTCGCCGCCGAAAAAAGTCCGAAGGAACTGAAGAAGATAACCCAAAAAGTATATACGAATATGGTACAGTCTTTCTTCGAGCTAGTGGCTATAACGAAGATAGACAGGAAATATGTCGATAAACATATCAAGATACATGATCTCGACAGGATAGAGAGACTGTCAAAGACAGGTAAAGGGGTCATTTTCATCTCAGCTCATTTTGGCAACTGGGAACTGAACGCGGTTACGTCGGGGATAATGGGGTTTCCGCTGTATTTTCTTGGCCGGGAGCAGAAAATGAAGCGTTTGTATGAGCTTGTTAACAGGATCAGAGAATCTAAGGGGAACGTTGTTATCCGCAAAGGCACGGATGTTAAAAAGATGATACGTGTTCTTCGTGAAGGGAAGATCGTAGGTATGGCGGGGGACCAGAACGCGGGTGTTAACGGACAACTTGTGGATATGTTCGGACGTCCCGCTTCGATAGCTATAGGCCCTTTCCGGATAGCCGAGAGAACCGGAGCGAGCATTCTTCCGGCATTCATACACAGGTCCAAGGGACAAAAGCATGAGCTTTTTCTCGAGGAGGAGATGTTTATTGAAAAGGGTGTGGAAGACCTCACGCCCTATATGACGAGATTTAATGAGCTTCTGGAAGGGCACTTGCGGGAACATCCCGACCAGTGGTTGTGGATGCATAAAAGATGGAAGATGACGCCGCTCAAAAAGATAATGGTCCTTGACGACGGTAAAAAAGGTCATCTCAAGCAGTCCATAGCGGTATTTAAACAGATAGAACGGTATCGCGCCGATGAGGGGTATTCTCCTGAAAATGTGGAACTGGAAGTAGTGAAGATAAAATTCAGGAGCAAAAAACATAAAACTGTTTTTAATCTTTTGAGCGTTTTCTTCGGACCGTCCTGTCAGGGGAGGATGGGTCTTTTGAAATGGGCTCTTGATGAAGAAAGTTATACCTCAGCGACCACTAAATATGCCGATGTTATCGTAAGCTGTGGGTCGTCGCTTTTTGCGGTGAACAAGATTCTTAGATATGAGAATTACGCGAGAAATGTCGCCGTTTTGGATCCGGGACCTTTTAACAGGAGAGGTTTTGATCTTATTGTCATGCCGCGGCATGACGTCAAGGGCGAGATCCCGAAAACGGATAAAAAGCCGGGATATATCATAACGGACCTGGCACCGAACTTGATCGATCCGGAAAGTCTGGCCGGTCTTAAGGAACAGGGCCCGGGAGGAGATGGGAAAAAATGTATAGGCGTTCTATTTGGCGGGGATAATCCCGTCTTTGGTTTCGGTAAAGACCTGACAGAAGCGGTCGTGGAAAATGTCAAACTATCCGCGGAGAAGATAAACGGATGTTTTTATATGACGACTTCCCGGAGAACACCCGCGGAGTCCGAGAAACTTCTGGAAGAGGAGCTCGGCGGAGATCCCCGGTGTCTTAAGTTTGTCGCCGGAACAAGAGACGAAGATGAGCATACAGTGGAAAAGATACTCGCCGCGAGCGATGTAGTGATAGTTTCCGGAGAAAGTATCTCTATGGTATCGGAAGCAGTTTCGTCGGGGAAGCCGGTACTGGTTTTTATGCCGGACAAAAAGACGGATCACCAGACCAAGTACGAGAAATTTGTGAATGACCTGGATCAGAAGGGTTACATAAAGCAGGTCAAAGTGGAAGACATTCCCCGAGCGGTCTCCGAAGCCGGTGGAATGGAAACGGTGCTTCCGGATGACGACGATCGTATCAAGGGTATGATGTATAGATTGTTCTAAGCTGATCTCGGAATGGGTATCAGGGGATCAGGGACGAACTCGAACGTCATTCCCGCGAATGCGGGAATCAAATGGAAGTAATAATTGTTGTTGGGTCCCCGCTTCCGCGGGGATGACGATTTTAATTTTTATAAATGAGGGGGGTAGCTGCTTGAATATATTGCAGCTTGTTCCAAAACTTAATGTAGGCGGGGTAGAAAGAGGTACGGTGGAAGTAGCCCGCTATCTCACGCTTAACGGCCATAAAGCTGTGGTCGTTTCGGGCGGGGGCCCGCTTACCCAGAAGCTGGCGGCTATCGGGGCGAGGCATTATATCCTTCCGATAGGCAGAAAAAACCCGTTTATTATGGTCTATTGCTGTTTTCGTCTGAGTCATATAATTAAGAAAGAGAATATTGATATAGTTCATGCCAGAAGCCGGATACCCGCTCTTACAGGTTATTTCGCGGCGCGGGCGACCCAGAGGATATTCATCACTACCGCGCATGGACAGTACAGGAAACATCTCATAAGCAGGGTCATGGGGTGGGGAAAGATAGTCATTACGGCCAATGAGACCATGGCCAGGTACATGAAAGAGAATTTTGCCGTCCCGCTTAGGAAGATACGGATAGTTCCCAGGGGTGTCGACCTTAAGAAGTTCTCTTTTGTCTCACCGGCAGCAAGGAATGACAAGGTATTTCGCGTAGGTATGATATGCCGGTTCAGTTCGCTCAAAGGGCATCTCGATTTCTTGAAAGCTGTTTCTTATGTTGCCCGCCGGAAACATAATATAGAAGTTATTCTGATGGGTGACCGTGCGTCTGCCAAAGAAGAGTATATTAAGAAAATAGAACTGACTATGCGCCGTCTTATACTGGAAAGCGTGGTCAAGTTCGTTGACAGCACGGAAAGTGTTCCCGAAGTCCTGAACAGGCTGGATGTTTTTGTTTCCGCCAACCGGGAGCAGGAGGCTTTCGGAAGGTCCGTGATCGAAGCTCAGGCCAGAGGAGTGCCTGTTGTGGCTACCGATGTGGGAGGCGTGGCGGAAACCATAAAGGACGGTATAACCGGTCTTCTTTGCCGGCCGATGGATCCGGGTGATATGGCGGAAAAAATAATGCGTTATGTGGAAGATCCCGCTCTGGCGGAAGATATCGCCGCGAAGGCGCGCAAGAATGTGGAAGACAAGTATTCGCTGAAAAAGACCATGAAGCTGACGGTAGAAACATATTCAGGGGTCTTGAGCGGAAGGAACATCGTTATTTTTAAGATGAGTTCTCTGGGGGACATAATACTTGCCACACCGTCGATAAGAGCCATAAGAAAAAGGTATCCGACGGCCGTCATTAAAATGCTGGTTGACGTGAAGTTCAGGGAACTTCTGGATAATTGTCCGTATCTTGATGAAGTCATTACCTGCGATTTTAAGCACAGGGACAAGGGGCTGGGCTTTTTGAGATTAGCGGGGAGACTGAGATCGGAAGATTTCGACATGTCCATAGACCTGCAGAATAACCGGAGAAGCCATCTGTTGGGGTTTTTAAGCGCCGCGCGCGAAAGATACGGGTATGATAACGGGAAATACAGTTTTTTACTCAACCGGAAAATAAGCCTTCCCCGAAAGTCCGTTGAGCCCGTTGAGCATCAGGGCTACGTGCTGGGACTTCTCGGTATAACGTCTATGGAAAAATATCTTGAGCTTTGGCCCGGAAAAGAGGCCGAAGAATGGGCGGATGCGTTTCTCGCGGGCAGCTGGCTGAAAAAAGACCAGAAACTGATAGCTGTCAGTCTGTCGGCCAGCAGGCGATGGAGTACAAAGAACTGGGGAACTTCTTCCATGCTGGAATTGACTGACAGACTGGCGGCTGAACACGGGATAAGAGTGGTCTTGGTGGGCGCCGGAGAAGACAGAAAAATAGCGGCGGATTTTCTTAAAAAGACCAACGCTAAGCCCATTAACGCGGTAGGTAAGACCAGCGCGGCGCAGCTGCCGGCGCTTATAGAACGCTGCGATGTCCTGCTTACGGGGGACAGTGCTCCTATGCACGCGGCGGCCGCGGTAGGAACGCCGTTTGTGGTCATTTTTGGTCCGACTGATCCGGAACGTCATCTCGCGCCCGCGGAGGATCGAAAGGTAATATATGCCGGAGTCAAGTGTTCGCCGTGCTATAAACCCTCATGCAGCAGGAGAATGCAGTGCATGACGGAGATATCAGTGGATGAGGTATTAACCGCGCTGATGGAGATGCTGGAGGCGGGCAAGAAAGTCGAGAGTGGGCAGAAATAGGGTTTTAAGTTTTAACGATATACTGAATACGAAATACTATATACGAATAAGCGAACAAGTATGCGCATATTATTACTTACTACACATTTGAACAGGGGCGGCATAGGGATATATACCGTGAATCTTGCGAGATACCTTAAGAAAAAAGGTATAGAAGTAGGTGTTGCTTCATCCGGCGGCGACCTGGTCAGTGTTCTCGGAAGGGAAGGAATAACCCATCATTATCTCAACATAAGGACTAAATCTGAGTTCGGGATCAAAGTGTTTAAAGCGTTACCTCGCCTTACGGCCCTGATAAACGATAAACGGTATGATATAGTGCATGCCCAGACACGTGTTACTCAGATACTCGCGTCTATGGCCGGAAGGTGGACGGGTATTCCGTTCGTGTCCACAGGTCACGGGTTTTTCAACCACAGGAGATTGTCCCGGAGGCTGTTCCCGTGCTGGGGAGAAAAGGTGGTCGCGATAAGCAACAGCGTTAAAGAACACCTTATCAATGATCTTGCCGCCCGTCCGGAAAAAGTAGAGATGATCTACAATGGGATAGAGTTGGAACGCTACAGATCCGTCGGGAGCGCGAAGGACGAGAAATTAGCTGAGGATATGGGGCTGGATGAGAGAATGCTTACAGTAGGTACCATTGGCCGTCTTTCGTCAGTGAAGGGGTACAAGTACCTCATAAGTGCGTTGAAAGAAGTGGTCGATTCAGGGTGCAATGTACAGCTTGTAATGGTAGGAGAAGGGCCGGAAGAGGATAACCTTAAGGACCAGATCAGGGATCTGGATCTTGAAGATAAGGTCTTTGTAACTCCGGGGGAGGTGTCGCTGGAAAAGTATATGACGCTTTTTGATATTTTTTGCCTGCCATCCATACATGAGGGCCTGGGATTATCCCTGATGGAGGCCATGGCGGCCGGACGCGC
>JAVCCB010000021.1 GCA_030765685.1 Candidatus Tantalella remota
GAGGCAGGCCTGTTGTTTTTGTGGACAGGATGAACCGGACGCTGCTCGAGAAGTCCGTAAAGGGAAGGAAACTGGAAGTGGTCTCAGGTCCCGGATCGGCGGCAGCGGCCTTTGTCGGTTATGTAAAGGGCATGAAGGCGTTCAGGATAGGGTTTGATCCTGAGTCTCTGACAGTCGGCTCTTTTGGCAGGTTGTCTGCGGCGCTGGGAAAGAGCAAGCTGGTGTCGGCGGAAGGACTAGCGACACCGCGGGTGATAACAGCGGCAAGGTCGATAAAGTCTCTGGAAGAGATAAGGATCATGCGCCGGGTCGCCAGGGAGACAACGGCCATCTGGAGTGAGGCGGAAAGGAAGATATCTCCTGGAATGACTGAAATAGAGATAGCCGAAGTGGTGGATCTGCTTGTCCGGCGGAAAGGGTATGAGAATTCTTTTCCCACGATAGCCGCCGCTGGAAAGAATACCGCGTATCCGCACGCGGTGCCGACATCAAAAAAATTCGCCTCAGGAGAACATGTTCTGGTGGATTTTGGGATACGGCACAAAGGGTACTGTTCTGACTTGACAAGAGTATACTACAAGGGTAGAATAAACCGACAAATCGAGGATTTTCTGGGATATGTCCGCCAGGCGCAGAAAGCGGCCATAAAGCAAATAAGACCCGGAGCGTCTATAGGCAGTACGGTGGGCTGCGCGTTTAAAGTGTTTAATGAAAGCGAGTTACAGGATTTCAATATACATGCGTTGGGACACGGAGTAGGTCTTGAGGTACATGAAAGTCCATATCTCCGTGACGGTTCCCCTGAGACTTTTAAGAAGGGCATGGTGGTAACCGTAGAACCGGGGCTGTATAAACCGGGTTTAGGCGGCATACGTATAGAGGATATGGTCTTGGTAACGGAAAAAGGATGTGAGGTGTTGACGAGATGATCAAGGCGGGACAGTTAAGACCGGGTGGAATAATGAAATATAACGGGCAGCTTCATGAGGTCATAGAATCTCAGCATATAAAGCCGGGGAAAGGCGGGGCTTTCATAAAAGCTAAGCTCAGGAACCTTAATACGGGAGCTATTATATCGGAGACGTTGAGGCCTGAAGATACTTTTGAGGACGCTTTCATCGAGCAGAAACAGATGCAGTATCTGTACAAGGACGACCTTGGATATTGCTTTATGGACGAGACGACCTTTGAGCAGATACACATATCGGAAGAGAAGATAGGCGACAAAGTGGACTATCTTATGGAGAACATGTCGGTTACGGCTAAGCTGTATAATGACGAAGTCCTCACGGTCGAGCCCCCGATGCATGTTATTTTGAAGATCACACAGACAGATCCCGGGTTCAGAGGCGATACCGTTTCCGGAGCGACGAAACCCGCTACGCTTGAAACCGGCAAGGTGGTCAAGGTGCCTCTTTTTGTAGGAGAGGGACAGCTTATAAAAGTGGATACCCGTACAGGAACTTATATAGAACGAGCGTAACATGCGGCAGCGGAAGACTGCCTGCTTTTAACTATCTGGAAGGGAACAATATGAATATCAAAAAGATCACAGAACTGGTTGAGTTGATGAACGAGAACGGCCTTACGGAGATAGAGATAGAACAGGAAGGCATGAAGGTGAAACTTACCAAGAGGGCACAGGGTGTTGTTGAGCAGGTCGTGACTTCCGTAGCGGCTCCCGCGCAGGCTTCGGAAAGTCCCAAAGAGGAGAAAGGTAACCGTAAAGAGATAAAGGCTCCCATGGTGGGGACGTTCTATGCGTCACCCTCTCCCGAGGCGGACGCGTACGTAGCGGTAGGCGATGTTATCCAGAAGGGGGATGTTCTCTGTATCGTCGAGGCCATGAAGCTGATGAACGAAGTAAAAGCCGAATTCGGCGGCAGGGTAGTAGAGATAGCCGTTGAGAACGCGGAGGCTGTTGAGTACGGACAGACCATGTTCGTTGTAGAACCGGTATAAAAGTTTCACAACAGTAAGGATCTAAAAGAGTATGTTTTCAAGGATACTAATAGCAAACCGCGGAGAAATAGCCCTCAGGATAATCAGGGCTTGTAAGGAGATGGGCATAAAGACGGTTACCGTTTATTCGGAGGCTGATGCCAATTCTCTTCACGTCAAACTTGCCGATGAATCAGTATGTATAGGCAAAGCTCTTCCAGCCCACAGTTATCTTAATATCCCAAGCATTATAAGCGTCGCGGAGATCACGGACGTGGAAGCCATACATCCGGGATACGGGTTTCTCGCGGAGGACGCACATTTTGCTGAGATATGTGAGTCATGTCAGATAAAATTCATCGGTCCGTCGCCTGAAAGTATGAAGATGATGGGCGACAAGATGTCGGCCAAAGACACGATGAAGAAGAACGGGATACCCGTGATCCCGGGTTCCGATAATATTCTGGCGAGTAAAGAAGATGCGTTAAAGGAAGCTAAAAAGATAGGGTACCCTGTCATCATCAAGGCGTCTGCCGGAGGCGGGGGTAAAGGCATGAGGGTGTGTCATAACGACATACGGCTGGTAAGTGCCTTTCTTACGGCCCAGAGCGAGGCCGAGGCGTCTTTCGGTAATCCTGAAGTATATATGGAAAAATATATCGAAGCTCCCAGGCACATAGAGATACAGATAATCGCTGACGAAAAGGGCAACGTTGTTCATCTCGGAGAAAGGGATTGTACGATACAGCGCCGGCACCAGAAACTTATAGAAGAAGCACCGTCAATATGCCTTGATGAGAAGATGCGGCAAACCCTGGGAGATGCCGCCGTCAAAGGCGCGAAATCGGTAAATTACAAGGGAGTCGGGACGGTAGAATTTCTCCTCGATGGTGATAATTATTATTTTATGGAGATGAACACCCGGATACAGGTAGAGCATCCCGTCACCGAAATGGTCACGGGGATCGATCTTATCAAGGAACAGATAAGGGTCGCCGCGGGAGAGAAGCTTTCTTTTACCCAGGACGACATAAAGATAAAGGGGCACGCGATAGAGTGCCGCATAAATGCTGAAGATCCCGAACATGATTTTCGTCCCTGCCCGGGGAAAATAACAGCCCTTAATCTTCCCGGCGGACGCGGAATAAGGGTGGATACGAGTGTTTATTGCGGATATGAGATCCCGCCTTTTTATGATTCCATGATAGCGAAGCTTATAGCGTATGGGGATGACCGGGATGAGGCGATAAACGTTATGCTGAGAGCCCTGGATGAGTTTTTTGTGTCGCCGATCAAGACCACGGCTGATTTTCATAAAAAAGTTCTTATTGACGGTGATTTTAGGGACGGGGACGTTTCTACTCATTTTGTAGAACGGTTCTTTCCTAGAGAAGATAAATAAAAGAGATCTGCCTGCCGAGTATTTGGTACCGAGATATTTAAAATGATCCTATTTCCCCGAAGGGAGGAAGCATGAATTTCATTAAGAAGATATGCTTGATAGTCTACCTGATAATTATGGTATGTGTCGGAGGTTTGCTGGTGGTTCTTTCTTTGAATATCGCTCCGGCCGAGACCTGGATCGACGCGATAAACCTTATATACAGCTCTGTCCATACACAGATAGCAGCGGGAGTAGTGGGCCTGATGTTTATTGTTGTGGGAGTAGTGGGGCCGTATAAGGGAGCTAGAAAGCTGAACAGAAGTAAGATAATAACTTTCCAGAATCCTGACGGTGAGGTCACTGTGGCTTTGTCGGCTATAGAAAATTTTGTTCTCAGGGTAGCCAAAGACATTCCCGGAATAAAGGACGTAAAGTCACGGGTCGAGGTCAACAAGAAGGGCATAAATATAACGAGTTTTGTTTCCATCGAAGCGGGGACGAATATTCCCGAAGCTACCGAGCAGATACAGATGATGGTCAAGGCCAGAGTCCAGGATATGCTTGGAGTGGAAGAGAACATCAATATGAAGATGCACATAAGCAAGATAATGAAAGGTTCTCAAGGGGCCGCTGTTCAGGAAGAAGATGCGCCGGCAGGATCGCATGTCCCGTTCAGGGAGATGGAATAGTAGCGGGGAATTGGGAATAGAGAATTGAGAGCGGAGGGTGCCATGGATGCTGAAGGTCTGATAAGAGGGATGCTCGAGAGTAGCATCAAGACGAAACAGGAGTTCCTTTCAGATGAGGGGAACATCTCCGCGATCAGAAATGCCGCCACGGCTGTCGAAGGTTGCCTCAGGCGCGGCGGAAAAATACTGGTGTTCGGGAACGGCGGAAGCGCCGCTGACAGCCAGCATCTGGCGGCGGAACTTGTTGTAAGGTTTGAGAAGGAACGTGAAGCGCTTGCGTGTATCGCCCTTACTACGGATACATCGGTGATCACGGCTCTGGCTAATGACTATGATTTTGATAAGATCTTTAGCAGGCAGGTGGAAGCTCTTGCGTCCCCTGCGGATATGGTAGTAGCGATATCCACCAGCGGTAACTCTCCCAATGTTCTAGAGGGAGTACGCGCCGCTAAAAAAAAGGATATCCCCGTAATGGTCATGACGGGGAGGGATGGCGGAGAGCTTATAAAAGAAGCTGATATGGCTGTCCTCGTTAAGGAGGAAAACACCGCGCGTATACAGGAAGTGCACGTGACCGTGATACACATAATATGCTCTCTTGTGGAAGGATCGTTCGCTCAATGAAGGACAAGATAAAGACACGAGAGGAAGCGGCAAAAATAGTCACCCTGGAAAAGGCCGCGGGAAAAAAAGTAGGGTTCACTAACGGATGTTTCGATATACTTCATCTGGGGCATGTGAGATACCTGAACGAGACAAAGAAGGACTGCGACGTACTCGTGGTGGGGCTTAACAGTGACGGATCGGTAAATCGCCTTAAGGGTGATGAAAGGCCGATGAATGGACAGGATTCCAGGGCTGAAGTCCTCGCGGCGCTTGAAAGTGTTGATCTGGTTACAGTTTTTGATGAAGACACCCCGGAAGAGCTTATAAAGGTTCTGACCCCGGATATGCTTTTTAAAGGCGGAGACTGGAAGGAAAAAGAGATCGTCGGCGCGGAACACGTTAAAGGAGCCGGAGGTAAAGTTAAGGTCATTTTCTACGTGGAAGGTTATTCCACCACGAAGTTTATAGAAAAAATAAAGAAAGAGGCGAGTTCGTAGTTCGTTGTTCATAGTTCGTAGTCAGTTACCAAACATCTAAGACGATATACGAAATACGGTGTTAAAATTATGGATAAGGGTGTTTACAGGATAATAGATGCTAACCTTAACCGGGTAATGGAAGGGTTGCGTGTGTGCGAGGACATAACCAGGTTTTCTTCGGATAATGAGGTGCTTACAAGGAAGCTGAAAGATCTGAGGCACGAGGTATTTGATACCGTGAAAGACCTGAGAAAAAAACATCTTGAAGAACTGGTCTCCTCCAGGGATATCAACGATGTGGGAATACCGTCTACAAAATCAGAAAAGACAAGAGAAAACCTGGTCGATCTTTTTCTGGCGAATACCCAGCGGGGGAAGGAATCACTGCGTGTTCTTGAAGAAGTGCTGAAACTTTTTGACGGTGACATGTCGCAGAAATTTAAAAAGTTCAGGTTTAAACTATATGAAACAGAAAAGTTGGCGGTCAAGGAGCTTGAGACCCTGATATCTAAATAAGATAAAGGCAGAAATATGATAAACGTAAAGGAATCAGTACTGAAAAGCGCGGTTAAACTGGAAGACGCCCCGCTGTGTGAGCTTAAAAAAGGCCTTCGTGATGGTACCTTGGTAGTTCCTAACAACAACAATCACGATATCCCCCGACCCTGCGCCGTAGGTAAGGGTATGAAGACCAAGGTCAACGCTAATTTTGGACTTTCACCGGACGCGTCCAATATGGATTTCGAAATGAAAAAAATGGACATGGCGGTTTCCGCGGGCGCGGACGCGGTAATGGACCTTTCTACGGGACCTCTGCTTGGTAAGATGCGCAAAAAAGTGCTTGCTGAGTGTCCTGTGCCGCTGGGGACTGTCCCGGTGTATGAGCTTGCCTGTATGAAGGAAAAAGATTTTCTTTCTATGAGAGAAGATGATTTTATAGATGTGTTGTGGAAGCAGGCGGAAGAGGGTGTTGATTTTTTTACCATACATTCGGGTATCAATCTTGAGGCCACGAAACTTATCAGGCAGAAGCCGCGGATAATGAACGTTGTGAGCCGGGGAGGCGCGCTTCTTTCGTCATGGATGATGAAAACAGGGCGGGAGAACCCGTTTCTTTCGCGGTTTGATGATGTTATAAAGATCGCCAGGGAATATAACATTACGCTGAGCCTGGGCGACAGCCTGAGGCCCGGTGCCATATCCGACGCGACGGACAGGCTGCAGATTCAGGAGCTTCTTGTTCTTGGAGGTCAGCAGCAGGAAGCTCTTGCTGGAGGCGTACAGGTAATGATCGAGGGGCCGGGACACGTGCCTCTTGACCAGATAGAAGCTAATGTTAGGTTGCAGAAGTCGGTTTGTCACGGCGCGCCGTTCTATGTTCTGGGCCCGCTTGTTACCGATTCCGCGCCGGGATATGACCATATTGTAGGAGCCATTGGCGGGGCGATAGCCGCGTGGCACGGGGCGGATTTTCTGTGTTACGTCACGCCGGCGGAGCATCTGAGGCTGCCCGATGTCGAGGATGTCAGGCAGGGTGTCATGGCGTCAAAAATAGCGGCGCATGCCGCGGATATAGTAAAAGGAATACCGTCAGCTATTCAGAGAGACATAGAGATGTCAAAAGCTCGGGCTAAAAGGGACTGGGATACGCAGTTCAAGCTTTCTCTGGATCCGGACCTGCCGGGTAAGAAAAGAGATGGAGCGCCTCCGAAGGAAGAAGACGTATGTTCTATGTGTTCGGAATACTGTTCGATAAAGATCACCGAAGAAAGCATAGAAGCCGGGAACAAGAGCTAACTTTAAGGGAAGGTATCACATGAGACTGACAGTTATTGGATCTACCGCGCTCGACAGTATAGAGACTCCTTTTGGGAAAAAGAAGGACATTCTTGGCGGATCAGCTACATATTCGTCCATAAGCGCGTCTTTCTTCACGCCGGTAAACCTTATAAGTGTTGTGGGAGCCGATTTTCCCGAAAAATACATAAAGATGTTCAATAAGCGCAAAATAGATACCGCGGGGCTGGAGAGGAAAAAGGGTAAGACGTTTAGGTGGAAGGCTAAATACCACTATGATATGAGCTACGCGGATACCCTCGCGACCAAACTGGGTGTGTTTGAGGGGTTTCGTCCCGTTATACCGTCAAAGGTAAGGCCGGATTCAAACCTTCTTTTGGCGAATATAGATCCGCATCTTCAGAGTTATATTTTCCATCAGATCAAACCGACAGGTCTTGTTGCCTGCGATACGATGAACCTCTGGATAGATACCAGCAGAAAAGAGCTCCTAAAACTTCTGAAAAAAGTGGATATCTTTCTGCTTAATGACGCCGAAGCGAGACAGCTTTCCGGCGAGACCAACCTTCTTGACGCGGCACGTTTCATCGCTGCAAGAGGCGTAAAAATGACGGTAATAAAGAAGGGCGAGCACGGGGCACTTTTCTTTTTGGACGGCCTCAGATTCATGGTGCCGGCGTATCTGTTGGAGACGATAAAGGATCCGACAGGCGCGGGCGACACTTTTGCAGGCGGTATGCTCGGTTACCTTTCAAAACATAAAAAGATAACAGACGGGGTGTTGAGAAGATCACTCGTCTATGGTAGCATAATGGCGTCTTTCGCCGTGGAGAGGTTTTCCGCGGACGGACTGCTAAAGACCGGGCTCTCTGATATAAACAAGAGGGTAAAGCACTTTGAGAAGTTAACGAAATTTTAGTGAGGACATAACTTATGGAGTGAAGCGACATAAGTTATATGCCCGAACTAACCCCGCCTTTTGTAACTATTTAGAATCGAAGATTTTAACGTGTAAAAGGGCGGGGTAAATTCGACTGTAAGACTTATGTCACGTTGCTTCCGCCTTCGCCGATTTATTAACGTATTATCTGGCTATGGCGGACGTTGCCAGAAGTCTTAGTCTCATTTAGCGGGTGTAGTACAATGGCAGTACGCTAGCTTCCCAAGCTAGATACGGGAGTTCGATTCTCCTCACCCGCTCCATAAATTTACCGCAAACCAGGCGGGAGAATAAATTTATGTAGAAAAGGGCTGCATATAGCAGCCCTTTTTTTATGCCTCCGCTCGTAGGTTCAAAAACCTCGCATGGCTCGGTTTTTGTATCTCCTCACAGAGTAGGGACGTTTGTCATTTTAATCCCAGACCCGTCCTGATTTTGTGTCTAGACCTGTCCCCTCACTCTTTGTTACAGCTTGGGAAGTATTCCGTGCTCGGACAGTCCAAGATCTGAGCTCAGGGTAACGCTCAGATCTTGGAACTCGCACAGGACACTTCCAAAGCCTGATAGGAGATGTAAGTTAACCTGGTCGTAACTAGCCTGGTAAGAGTAGTGAACAGTAAACAGGAAACTGTGAACAGTAGGAGGTCTAATAGTTTAGCACTACTCTTTTTCTGTTTACTGTTCACCGTTTACAGTTCACTATTTTCAAATGAGGGGGATAGTTGGCGAGCAAAACGATATACTAAATACGAAATACTATATACTAAAAGAGTGCCCACACTTATGTCAATTAAAAGGGGATAATATATGACTGGAAGGCGGAGGCAATAGAGAAGTAGTAGAGAGCGAACAGATCCTTACCGAAGCTCCATACGAGTTTTCCTATTAAATCATTGCATACGACCATACACCGTACTATAATACTTCAAAGCAAATATGTTTATTGCTGTATTTATGTAAGAAAAAGGGGGACAGATGAAAAAGTTAATGGCATTTATGGTAGTAATGGCGCTCGTGATAGCTTTTGTCGCGCCGGCAGCTTTAGCGGCAGACAAAAGTCCCGCAGAGTACACAGGTAACGTTGTAACAAGTTCCGTGAACACTGTTGGGGAAGCAGTAAAGGGGACGACTGAGACGGCAGTGAGCCCGATAGTCGCTTTCTGGAGAAGTCTCATAGGTAAAGGCAACCCGGACAAGATAGTCACCGACCCGGTCAACACCGGCGGCAAGACGATCAAAGACGCTACGGTCAACACCGGCAAGACGGTCGCTGGCCAAAAAGTTCAGTAGAGACAATAGAGAAAACAAAAAAAACGGGCTTCAAGATTTTGAGGCCCGTTTTTTTTATATAGGGCAGTATCCAGTATCCAGTATCCAGTATCGAGTATCGAGTATCCAGTATCGAGTATCCAGTATCTAGTATCGAGTATCCAGTATCGAGTATCCAGTATCTAGTATCTAGTATCCAGTATCCAGTATCTAGTATCTAGTATCTAGTATCCAGTATCCAGTATCCAGTATCCAGTATCTAGTACCCAGAATCTCCTTGCTTAATCAACAGAGTCAATACCTCTTAACTCGTCATTTTGAGGTGGTGCTTTTCTAATTTCATCAAATTTTCTCTGGCAAACTCTATGCCAGGATCAATCTCCAAAGAAAGCCTGTAATAATGGATTGCCTGCTCTTTATTTCCCATATCCCTGTAGTTTGAAGCGATATTTGCATAATCAATCGCTGAAGCGGGATCGAGCCTTATGACTTCATGGAAACTCTTGATAGC
>JAVCCB010000001.1 GCA_030765685.1 Candidatus Tantalella remota
GTTTTGTCCCTGATATCCCAATAACCCGATACCCTAGTCCCTGATAACCTGATATCCAGATAGCCTTTGTTTAATGACGTAACCGGACACCGACAGACGTGATACTGAATACTATATACTAAATACTGAATACTGGTCAGGAGGATAAGTGTTATACAAAGCGCTGGGCATATTATGGATCATCCTGGGAGTTTTCTGGGTTCTTTGGCCGTCAGCCGCGAGAAACCGCTTAAAGAGGAAGATGGGGCGGAGGCTCCGATGGGTAGTGTATGCCTTTATTTTAGTCTTCGGAGTGGTGATGATAGGGAGCATCTTTAAGGCACCGGGCCTTCTCGCCAAGATCGTTGGGATAGCGGGTTTTGTCCTTACGATAAAGGTCATAACTCTTATAACCACCAAGACGTCCGAGAAGGCTTTTGATTGGCTGTCGGAGAGGCCGCTTTTTGTGTTCAGGATATGGGGGGCGATCATTCTTGCTGTCGGTATCTCCATGTTAGTTGTATAATACCTCTTGAAAGCTAAACGAAAGGTGCAAAAATGAAGAAAACAAAAATTATAGCATGGATGATAGTTCTGATTTTTTGTGTGCAGCCGATCTCCGCTATGGCTCAGTCCGGCCGCCTGACGGGTGTACAGATCGACCCTAAAGAACAAGAAGAGGAAGAGGTCGTATGGCAGGAAGATGTAGACAAAAAGATAGACGCTACGATAGCGATACTTAAGATAATACAGGATGAAGTCAAGGATATGCCTGTTGCAGCGCCCGCTGCTGTATCCGCCGCTTCAGCAGGTGCCGCGGTCCAGCCTGAAGAAGTCGATTGGTCTCTGAAGTTGAAGGAGGCCATAAAGAGGATCAGCAGGGTCTGGAGGAAACTGCGAAAAGTCGAGGGAGTTGATGAGGCCTTGCCGGAGGCGCCGGACGAATGGGCGAAAGATATGGATGAAAAACTCGATAAAACCATGAAAGCCATGCAGGTCATGAGGGACGAGCTTCAGAAGATACAGGAAGAAGACGCGGAAGCGAAGAAAAAATAGAGAACAGAGAATTGGGAATAGGGAATATGGAGTCGGGAAACCAGGACATCAGGGGATTAGGACATCGGGGACTAGGGAATTAGGGTATCAGGGCATTGGGGGCAACTATCTGGAACTGCTCTATCCCTGATATCCCTATATCCTGATAACCTTTATTTGATGACGTAACCGATAGAGGAATAGGGTGATGAAAAAAGTGGAAAAACAGTTGATAGTATCAGTAGATGATGATCCCGCGCTGATCAGGGTGCTTTGCGATATGCTTGAGGGGCAGGGGTATGAAGCTAAAGGCTTTTCTAACGCGAAAGACCTGTTCGTGTTCCTGAAAGAGCGCGTACCGGATCTTATAATACTCGATGTGGTCATGACCGGGGAGAGCGGGTTCGATATTTGTCTCAAGCTTAGGCAGAAAAAAGAGTTCTCTTCGGTTCCGGTAATAATGCTTACGGGCAGAAGCGATTCAGAAGACAAGATCTGGGGGCTTGATATTGGGGCTGACGATTATATAGTAAAGCCATTCAATCTGGAAGAAGTCTTTGCCCGCATCAAAGCTGTTCTAAGGCGGAGGAGGCCGGAAGAGGCTTCAAAAATGATCAAGGCCGCCATGGGCTTGGAGTTGGACCTTTCTCGGTACCAGACGACTGTAGAGGGCAAGCCCGTGGACCTCACAGCGACGGAATTCCGCATACTCAAACTTCTCTCCTCAAGAAAAGAGCAGGTTTTTACCAGGGAGCGCATACTTGAATATCTGTGGGGTGAAGAAAAGCTGATACAGGGAAGAACTGTGGATGTTCACATTACCCATCTTCGGGAGAAACTCGGCAAAGCCGGGGAGCTCATCAAGAACGTTCGGGGCGTGGGGTATAAGTTGTCAGAAGAAGATTAGGCGAGGGTGTAGAGGGCGCGTAGTTGGGAATTGAGAATGGGGAATAGGGAATTGGTAAAACCTAAAACCCAAGACCTAGTTTCCCTTCCTCCTCACACTACCTTTCCTCAGATCACACGGCAGGGCCACTACGAAACGCGTACCCTCGTTTATATCGTTCTCCGCCCAGATCCTTCCTTTGTGCATATCCACGATATCCTTTGTAATAGCCAGGCCGAGTCCGGCGCCTTCTTCGGATGTTTCCAGGCGGATATATTTATCAAAGATATTGTCGAGCTTGTCGGTGGGTATCCTGGGGCCGGTGTTATGGATGACTACTTTGAGAAAATCGTCTTCTTTTGATAACTCCAGGTTTATAGCGCCTTCGACAGGGGTGTATTTTACGGAATTCCCAAGGAGATTGTGGATGACCTGCGCGATCTTGTCCTCGTCGGCCCAGAGATAAAAATCCCCGCCGCGCGTCCTGTTAAAAAACTTGATATTCTTTTTTTTCAGTTTCAGTTCAAACTCGTCCTCCTGACCTTTTACCAGCTCAAGAAGATTAAAGCGAGACCTGTCCATTGTTATCATGCCGGCCTCGATCTTGTGCATCTCTATGAGACCTCCGGCGAGTTTGTTCATCCTTTTTGCCATCGACTGGCAGAGTTCCAGTGTTTTTCTCTGGTCTTCGGTAAGCTCTCCATGGATGCCGGAGGACATGTTCTCGATATTGCCCATTATGGCAGTTATCGGGTTCATAAGTTCGTGAGATACTATAGCGATGAACCTGGACTTTGATTTATCTTGTTTCCTGAGGCGCAGCATGTGGGTTATCATATGGCTCAGAAGGTCGTGCGTGAGTATATATCCGAATATTGTAACGCATAGGGATATTCCTACAAGCATGCCTATGCTGCCTATGAGGATGTTCAGGCTGAACAGTTTGGTGATAAGTATATAAAAGAATACCAAAAGGGGGATGACGGACATAAGCGCGAATCCGAGATTAAACCTGTGAAAAGAAGTTTCTTTGAGGTTTTCCATGGCAAGGCGCTCTTCCATTGCGTCTGTTCGGTTGTTTTCCTGCGGCATATATCCTCCGTGGTTTGTGTTGTGTCTATATGAATAGTATCATTATTATAGTATAATAACTCACAGTGGTATAATACTTTTTTTTAAATGAAAGTGAGGGTGCTTTTATGGAAAGGTTCGACGCGATATCAAAAAGAGCCAGTGTAAGGAAATTTCGGAGGGAGGATGTCCCGAAAGAGATCCTGGAGAAGATAATAGACGCGGGAAGAAGGGCTCCCACTGCCCGGGCGGTAGAGCCCTGGGAGTTTGTGGCGGTTACGGACGCCGAAGTCCTGGCTGAGCTGGGAGCTTTGGCTGACCACGGCCCCTTTATAAAGGACGCCGCTTGTTGTGTGGTCGTGTTCTGCGAAGATACGAAATATTATCTTGAGGACGGGTGCGCCGCCACCGAGAATATTTTGCTTGCCGTCGCTGCCGCCGGTCTTGGCGCGTGCTGGGTAGCGGGCGACAAAAAGGCGTACGCACCGCAGGTATCTGAGCTTCTGGGAGTGCCAGGCAATATGAGGCTTATAAGCCTTTTAGCTGTGGGGTGGCCGGAAACCGAGATAGAACAGAAGAAGAAAAGGTCTCTGGACGACGTTATTCATTGGGAAAAATTCTAATAAAAGGGGGGTCTTATGAAGAAATTTGGTATTATTATCCTTATCGTTGCTGTGGCGCTTGTGTCGAGTTTTTCGGTGTGGCCTGCCGCTGCTGGGCACGGCTACAAGGGCGGTAAAGCCTCCTCGGGGGCCGGCCTGGAAAGTAAATTCTGCGGAAAAGGAAAAGCGATTCTGGCCGGCAGAGAGAAGCTCGGACTTACGCAGCTGCAGGTAACAAATATTAGGACGCTCATTGACGAGACTAAAAAGAGTCTTATCAAGCGGGACGCGGAGATAAAAACACTTGAGGTAGAGATCAACACGCTTATGTGGGAAGCTCCGTTCGATATTGAAGAGGTCAACAACCTGATAACTGAAAAATACAAACTTAAAAAGGAAAAAACACAGTTTTTGGTATCGGCTTACAACGATCTGTATAAAGGGCTGGATGCCGAGCAGGTCAAAAAGGCGAACCTTCTTTGACCAAAAGCGTTCACCTTGTATGTCAGTAGATGAAGAACAAGACTTTTTACATAATCCTTATGTGTGCCTTCTCGGCGATGCTGGGGCTTGGCATAATATCTCCTTTTCTGCCGGAGCTGGTGGCCCGTCACAGGGCTAACGGGTTTTGGATGGGGATGATTTTCGCCGGTTTCGCTATTTCGCGCGGCATCGTGATGCCCTTTGTCGGCAGGGAATCAGACAAAGTGGGGAGGAAGGTCTTTATGTCGTCCGGTCTTTTTCTGTTCTCTTTGATCTCTCTTTTTTATCCCCACGCTCATAATATGTACGACCTTACTCTTGTGCGTATGGTCCACGGACTTGCCGCCGGTATGATAATCCCCATAGTCATGGCCTACGCGGGAGAGTTCGCGGAGAAGGGGAAGGAAGGTTCCGTCGCGGGGACTATAACGATGATGTTCTATCTCGGGCTCGCTTCAGGGCCGATTATCGGCGGGGAGATCTACCAGGCTTTCGGTTTTCACGCTGTTTTTTATGCCATGTCGGCGCTTGCCTTTATCGCTTTCCTGATCGTCCTGTTTTTTCTGCCTGAGTCAGGAAATCCTAAAGTAAAAGCGAAGTATGACGGGATATCGTTCAGGGCTCTCATGAAGTACGATCACATAAAGGCGCTTCTTATAATTGCCGCCATATCGACGTTCATGACCACTATTTTTCTGTCGTTCGTCCCCGCGCTCGCTTACAAGCGGCATATAGATACGGAGCACATAGCGATAATACTTTCTGTCGGGATCTTACTTGCAAGTCTTCTTCAGATACCGTTCGGAAAGTTCTCTGACCGCCTGAGTCGTACGGGGAAGATGTTTCAGATAAGTTTTGGCACATCTCTTAGCATGTGTGCTCTTTTTATAATGCCTTTATGTCCGGATTTCGGGGCACTACTGGGAGCGGGCGCCCTTATGGGTGCCGGTATCTCGATCGCCACGCCGGCGTTGATAAGTGTTTCCATGGGCATAGGTAAGCAAGTGGGTATGGGTAACTGGATGGGTATCATAAATACCGCCCAGAGTCTGGGGTTCATGCTTGGTCCGCTTCTTGCGGGGATCATAATGGATATGCTTGGCATAGACAGGACTTTCTACATTCTTGCTCTTCTAGCGTTTTCAGGAGGGCTGGTTTATTTTCATTTTTTGCATAACCGGATAAAAAAGGCTGAAACTCAGGAGGCGTGATGAAGAAGATCATTATCCTTGCAGCGGTAGTATGCATTTTGTTAACACTGCAACTGAATGCCCAAGAAGGAGCGGATGTCTCCGGCGATGATATACTTCAAATAACCGGAACCGTCGAGCGGTTTACCTTTGGGGGCGGTTTTTACGGCATACAGGCAGACGACGGGAAGATATATAAGCCCGAAAGGCTTACGATGCCGTTCCAGAGGGAAGGTCTGCGCGTGAATGCTACGGTCCGGCCCAAAGAGAAGAAGTTTCTTATTCACGGATGGGGAACGCCCGTATACATCATAAAAATAGAGAGGGTGGAGTGAGCGTTGGCCCCCGATAGCATCGAGAATCTAGAAGCAGCATGCGCTATCAGGGCGCTATTCTTGGGAAGGGTGAATGGGGAAAAGGGAATTGATCGGAACCATTCCCAATTCTCTATTCCCAGTTACCAAACTTTTGATGACTAATCCCTGATCTTGTCAAGCGTTGATCGGTTGCGTCTTTAGAATCGTTAGAGGGTTTACGGTTGGGGCTGAATCATAACCCGCAATATTAGATTTCTCGACTACGTGCCCTTTGGGCACTCCGCTCGAAATGACAGAAGTGTTGTCATCCCGAGCGAGCGTAGCGAGTCGAGGGATCTAGCAGGCGACCATGGTTTAACCGCCACCCTTTAACGCCAGACGATTCGATAGCCGTAACCCCCCAACGTAATTCGAGTTCGTCCCCAATCCCCTGATGACGGACCACCTGCCAGATCAAATCCAAATGTCAAAATCCAAAACCCAAATGAAATCCAAATGACAAAACCCAAAAGTAGCGTTCCTTTTGGATTTAGGATTTTAATGATTCCTTTGGATTTTGGGCTTAGGATTTTGGATTTATGCTCCCGTCCCTGATATCCCAATGTCCCGATATCCTAGTCCCCAATCCCCTGATCCCCTGATACCCTTCTTTGATACCTGGTACTCCAATGTCAGCCGTGACCCGGCATACTCATGCCAATGGCCCTGTACCTTTATTTCACCAGGAGACATCCTTAACTACTTGTATGCATTAACCTTATGGATATACACAGTTTCCTGTGTACAGTTCCCAATTCTCTATTCCCAATTCCCAAATAAGTGATTTCCGTCCTCACATCTGTCCAATTACCAATTAGGGTAAACTAAAGTAAGCACACTTATAGCATACCCGATCCGCGATATTTTTGCAACTGGGGCACTAGAAGCGGATCTCGATGTAATCTTCTTTTTCTTTAAGGTCAAAGA
>JAVCCB010000028.1 GCA_030765685.1 Candidatus Tantalella remota
ATACACTTATCCACAGTATTAACAAAGAAAGAAAAAAGAACCAAAAAAGAAAGAAAAGCTGCTACTACTGGTCTTTTTTACTTAAAACTAAAAACCTCAGTTCACGCCAGGTGGTAACAATGCACCTACGTTAAGAATCAAAAAGATATATCTTTTTATTGACCTAACTAGCTTTTTAATGTTATAATGCATCAATTCCAAATACTATATAATACATATGAATAACAAACATAATAAATATAAGTTCCTGATTAAGGGTGTCTCTACGGCGCTGGTGTGCATTTTTACATTAACTAGCATGCCGGCCATAGAGGAGGCGCACGCGCTTTCTCCCTGGGCCGGTTCCCAGAGGGTTGCCGTCAGACGGGCCATGCTCGAGAGAGCCCTTGACCACGCCAAGGTGAGCTACGCGGACGCCTCAGATACTATCCTTGAAAATTCCAACGCGCTTTTATTGTCACACGGTAAGATCCTACTTTCTCCGGATCTTAAGAGTGATTCCCTCAGAAAGCTGCGTGCTATTTTTCACGAAGAGATAGAAGCGGTAATGCAGATATTAGAAAAACAGGATCGCGCGAGGTACAGCCATCTTCTGAATATGATCCTTTCTGATGAGTCCATACAAAAGACTTACGAAAAAGCGTTCCCGTCTAAAGATGTTTCAATGTTGAGTGATGAGATGCGCTGTAACGATATAGTTGCAAGTGCTTTTGAGATACTGCTTTTACAGGAAGAAAAGGCTATTTCATTGCTTGAGATGACGAAAGAAGAAAAAGAATTTATTGAGGCAATACGTCCCGCGATAAACGCGAATAAGCACAGTTATTTCACGGGTATTTTCTGGGACCAGTATGTGCGCGAGATGAACATACGACTTGCCATGGCCAACGGCCAGAAATTCGTCCAAGTGGCTGCCGGAAAAGAAAGCACTCCTGTGTGGATAACGGGTCTTTTCGGACTTGAAGAATGCAAAACTGTCTATCAAGATTATTTAAAAGACAAAACTTCAGTAAATGTGTGGAAACTCAGGGCAAGTCTCGCGGCGCTTGGAGAAAATAAGCGAAAAGATCTTTTTGAATGGGCTTCTGTTCTGTCCGAAGATCAAATGAAGTTTCTTGATAAACTTATATCAGACGGAGAGTATGCACGATATCTGCCGGTGTACGAGTTACATCCGGATGATAAGTGGTTGGAAGCGCCGTATAACGATGAAAAACGGGTTTTAAAAACAAAAATGGAGGAATGCGCGGCCAGGAATAAGGTTATCGCTCATGGTTGTGCCAATGATTGGTTCGAGAGGGGCAGGGATAAACTCCCGATAAGACATCAATGGACTCTGCTCAACATAATACTTGAGGGGAAGATCTCAGGAGGGGAGGCGGGACCGTTAACCGAAGACGGGAACGCGCCTTTTAATTCATGTCATTACGGACCGTATTATGTCGTCCTCGATGAGTTTGCCAGCGAAGAAAAAGTAGGCAAGAGCGGCGACTATTATATTAAATTTCGGAAAGGAAATTCCGCTGTGGCCGGAAGTCACATGATATATCTTGTACCCGGGGAAGCATCAAGGGAGTTCCTTTTGGAGCAGTTGGAAGAGTCCGCAAACCGGGGGCTTATTACCGAAGAGGACGCTGCGATAGCTGCGTCTAAGATAATGACCTATGAGGAATTTGTCGCGAATGAAATTCATATAAAAGATATTATCGAAAGAACGGTAACCCCGGCAGATGTCATTGCAAGCGGCGCATCGGCCCGACAGGGTACAGGCGAGGAGAGCCTGGAGCATCCGCCTTCGCCAAGGCTACGGCGGACAGGTGGAGCTGGGAGTAGGGAGGATAGGCCCGATACTCGGTACTCGATTCCCGGTACCGAGACGTCGACCAAAAACGTACTGTCGGATATAAAAGGTGGTAACGTATTTGACGGCCAGATAAAAGACGCCGTAAGAAGGGAAACCGGCAGGGAAGTTATCGAGGTGGATATAACCTCGCCCGAAGATGCGGTGGCCGGGCTGACAGAAGGCCGGGTAGTGGTTCTGGACCTGAGCAGTCTTGGCGGTAAAAGAGGAAGTTATGATGATGTCTACTACGCTATCAGGGATCTTTCCGGTGATATAAGTGATGTTATACGGGGCGCGGACAATATGGTCACTATGACCCCCGTGTTTGAAGCAATGAAGAACGCTTTTTCACACGGTAATATGGCCGATTTCAAACTGCCTATCTTTGTCAACCTAAGGAGTGATAAAGGTTCCGGCAAAACTATCCTGGAGATCTACGATACTGCTTCGAGGGAGGAGAATGAAGAGCGAAGGATCGCGGCATATCATGCGGAACTATGGGGCGGCGGCGCAGGGATAAAAACTATCAGGAACATTCTGGGATACGATAATTTTCGGCAGGATCGTGTGAGGGGCATAGGGGGTAAAGCCACGCTCATTTTTGATCCCGGAGCATCGCCTGTTAAAGAAGGTGTACTGATGCGCCAGGGAACGGGCGAGGAGGATGTTAGCTTGGAGCTTGGAGCAGGGAGCAGGGAGAGCAAACCCGATACCCGGGACCCGCTTGTCCACCGTAGCTTCAGCGAAGGAGGGATACCCGGTACTGAAAAGTCGACCGACGACAGTCGACAGTCGACCGTTAAGGGTTTGGGTGACAATGAAGGGGATCCAGATAGGATACTGCTGAGAATGTTTCGTTATTCTCTGATGTCCTGTGCTGTTTTTGCCGGAGGATTGTTCATACCTACTGTACGACCATTTGCAATTATGTTCACCATTATGGCGGCGACATTGACAGTCTCACCCATATTCGCGTTGGGTATTGTAAGGATAATGGATAGGTATGAGGAAAGGCGTCTGGAGCGATTGGGAAGGGTGCCGAGAGGTAAGAGCGATGGAGACACGCAGGCCCGGCAGGGTGACGGAGAAGATGATCCGGAGAAAGCGAGCACGGATAAACGAGATACGAAATACGAGATACGAGATACAAGCAAGTCCACATACGGCGCGCTCTATTCTTTCGGTAGCGCGGCACTGGCTATCGGCGTGCTGGGCAAATGGTCTTTGTCGACTCCCGCGGTCTCATCTATTATCTGGGGTGCGGTGATATCCGGAATATCTCTTTATATGCTTAGAGCGGTCGTAAAAAATGCCAGGTTCCACCGCCGGATATCAGGTTTTGAATACGAAAAAATCGTCGGCAGGTGGAAGGACCTTTTTAAATTAACGTATATTCTCGGAGGGTTGACAGCCCTGAGTTATGCCGTCCTGCCATTCTTTATCCCGGTATCCGTTATTACCGGCAATGTTGCAGCGCTACTCTTGGCGCTTCTTTATGTTGTGCCAGTCGGAGTTTTTCTTGAGATGATCTCTGCACTTTTGGAATTTGACGTTTTCATCGCCATGCAGGCGCTATTTACCACCACCTCCGGCGCGAAAAAGTCTCTTGAGTACGTTCTTAAGGAAATAGATCGTACGGAGGAACGCTCCTTAGTTATGATAGAGAAGCTGAACGAGGTCAAAGGTCAGGTCGGTGACAATTCATTTGTCAGTCCTGTCCTGTATGAACATTACATCGCGAGACTTAAGAGATCCAGAGATTCGGCCCGAGCTATAAGGAAAGCACTTGATGACATTCCGGAGGCCGGTATGGAGGGCAGGGACCCTTTAATGAGACGTTTTTCTGTCAAATATGATTATTGTTTACGGGCACCTGAGCTATTTGACTTTACTTCAGCCGTCAACCGTGAGATAGACAGGCTGATAAATGAGATAGATAACGGGCGAAGAGGATTTCGTGAGATCCCGATAAGGGCTCCTTTTGTGGAACTTCCGGACACACCTGAACTGGGGGCTATTGAAGATGTTTGTGACGTAAGCGGATATCCGCAGGAAAACCGTGAATCAAAGTGGGGGCGTTTCGTCCCCGGTCCGACAGGCGCTATACAGACTATTCTCGATGCCGTCAGGAACGAGGACCCGGACGCGAAAATATGTGACCTTGGCAGTGGCAATGGTAAGGCCTGTTTTATAGCCGCCGAAAGAGGATTTAAAGATGTAACGGGAATAGAGGCGGTAGAAAGCCTTCACCGGGATTCAATTGATAATCAGGGGACTTTGGGCGGTATCGAAGGTGTTTCCGATATCAAGTTTATAAACGGGGATTTTTTCGAGGAGGATCTTTCAGGTTATGACGTTTTGTTCTTTTTCTATACGTTTCCGATCGGAGTAAGCCCCAGAGAATTTAATGAGACTTTGAGATTGAAACTTATAAGTGAGACCGGGATGAAGCCGGGGGCAAGATTTTTTGTTCTTTCCGGCAGGGGCGACATTGTTTCCAATGATGAAGAACTTTCACATGAAGTGTTTGACCGAAGATATTGGATATCTGTATATACCCGTGGCGGAGGCGCCGAGGCGTGCCAGGGAACGGGGGAGGATAGCTTGGAGCATCCGCCTTCGCCATCCGCTTTCGCTAAAGCTTCAGCGGACAAGAGGCTACGGCGGACAGGTGGAGCAGGGGGCAGGGAAATTAAGCCCGATACCCGGTATTCGATACCCGGTACTGAAAAGTCGACAGCCGACAGTCGACAGTCGACTCCGATTATTTCAATACCCGGAGAGGGAGGCAATACAACGGATGAAGACGCGGAAAAAGCCCGCCTATGCGCGAAAAATCTAAGAAAAGGTATCGATCCCGAAAAACAGGTAAGAGAGTTGGAGGGATTGACTTATTCAAGAAGCTACTTTGCCCGCACTATCGCTCACGCGGCACTGCTGCTTTACGGCGGAGATTCGTCAGGAGACCGCATAGAACACCTTGTCAACACCCGGAACTCCGGATATGCCTCCGACGAAGAAAAGAAAATAGCTACAGAAGCATTGAATGAATTTGCTAAAGGCATGGGCGCGCGACAGGGAACGGGGGAAGATAGCTTGGAGCATCCGCCTTCGCCATCCGCTTTCGCTAAAGCTTTAGCGGACAAGAGGCTACGGCGGACAGGTGGAGCAGGGAGCAGGGAGAATAAGCCCGATATCCGGTACTCGATACCCGGGACTGAACAAGCGGCCTTTACTGACTTTCCTGACGGGGTTCACGACGTGGATGCGATACATAATGATGATCCTTATGTCATGAGGAAGATCGCCGATGATGTCGCGGATATCCGGCTGGCAACAGGACAATATTACGAAGCTTTTTATGGATTAGCGCCTGAAAAGGCCGATAGGGTGGCGCTTGTAGCAGAGGCTCTGAAATGCATGCGAGAAGATAATGAAAAAATGATGCTTTTGATAGAGGGAGGGAGGATAGCCGGTTTTGTAAGTGTGTATATAATTTCACATCCAGAGGAGGAAGATTCCGCGGTGCTGGCGCATATTGCAATAAAGAAAAAAAGTCAGGGTAGAGGTGCGGGATCCCTGTTGATGGACAGTGCCGTTGATACAATTTTGAGACACAGGGTGCGGAGATTTCATTTTTCAACAAGAAACGATAAGGTAATGCAGTATTTTAGGGACAGGTCCGTTGTGGTGGAGGATCCTGACAGTTCCTGGAGATTTTTCATAAAAAGAGATCTTGTTCCCGGAGGTGACGCGGCCGAGGTCACTATAGAGATATTGAGGAACATGAATAGAGAGAAGGCGGAAGAAGAGTCCTCTGCTGATGACAAGGTGTCTGATGAGGAGCCTGTCTATAGTGTTCCGGTCGGGGACGATGATGTCGAAAAGGCCCGGAAATACGCTCTGGATCTGGAAAATGGTATAGATCCGGATGAACAGGCGAGAAAACTGGAGACTTTGACATATTCGAAAACATATTTCGCTCGTACGATAGCTCACGCGGCGCTTTTAGCTTATAAGGGGGATTCTTCGGGTGACCGGATAGAGCACCTGTCATACACCCGGAATTCCGAGTATTGTTCAGGTGAGGAAAAGAGAATAGCGACCGAAGCTCTGAATAAATTTTCGAAGGGTATGGGTGGAATGGGAGCCCTGCAGGGAACCGGTGAAGATGACCCCGCGGATGACGCTGAGCAGGAGGAAGTATCGGACTTGCGCAGGTTTATGTTGCTGGTAGAGAACATCGCACCCGGCAGTCGCCCGGAACCGGGTTCGATAGAAGAACAACTTGTAGTGTTCGACCTGGATGGATTGAAACTGCGTCTTGGTTGGCCGGAACTTACATTGAGGGACGTAGTTAGACTTATCCCAAACGCGAACAAGGCATGGCAAAAACTCGACTCGCGACTTGGACTCGTCATAAATCCCGAAAATCAGACTTTCGAGATCATCTTTTCGGAAAGGAATTCCGCGGCGGATGACGGCACGGTAGCATACCAGGGAACTGGCGAGGAAGATGTTAGGGACCAGTCATCAGAGATCGCGAGCGAGGACAAACGAAATACGCCTGTCCGCCGTAGCCTTGGCGAAGGCGGAAGATACGAGATACGAGATACGAAATATAGAGAAGATGAATTTAATGAATATCTCAGGGTTCACGACCTTCACTGGTATAAGCCTCTACGTCTGGCTTTCATGCCGGCGGTAAGAGACGCGCTTTTGGAAGATCCGGAACTTAAGCCCGTTTTTCTGCAGGTGCTTCCTGACGAGAACGTGGGGGCTGTAACGGTCGTGGAAGAAATGGCAATAGGTGGTGAAGACATCCGGGATATTCTTGTTTCTCACAGTGCATTTAAGATAGGAGACGCCGAGACGGCTGCAAGGGCGATACTGAATGGACACAAAATAATAATAGGCGTGACCGACAGGAATAGCGATGATAATCTCCAGCCCTTAAGTGACGTGGCCAATGGCAGACAGGCTTATTTTCCTCTTGCAGACGGGACGTGGCTGGGAGTAAAAGGGTCGGGGCAGTTTATTAAAGATGTGGAAAGGCCTTTTTATCAGGACGGCAGAATACTTTCTAGCGGGGAATACAGAGGCCTTGCCTGGCTTGATGAGGCGAGAGCCGCGAAGGAGGCGGAAATCGCCCTAAAGGGCAAAGGAGGGCGGTTTGTCCAACTTCTTGGATATCGTTCGGTATATAGTGTTCCTGACGGGGAGGGAGGCTTTGTGATCGTGCGAGGCCTGATCGATAGAAATATCGGTGCCGTTGATGGTCCCGCTCTAATTTTTAACAGGGTAGCTTCGCCTCATCGTGTGTCTAAGATGCCGCAGCTTATTTTGTCGGACCGGGGGCTGCTGCGTTTAGTAAAAAATATTAATAAGGGACTGATCAAAATGGGATATCTTCCGGAAGGTACGGATCTTTCCGCTTCAGAAATGATGATAGAGATGATGAGGCAGTTCGGGGGAAATGAGGCCGTGAAACAGAACGCTTTGCTTTTTAAGAGGACGATCCATTCTCAGGATTTCACCTTTGCCGGGGAGGAAGCGGATTGTGAAGAAATGTTACAAATAGAGGAATACCGTGAATTTCTAAAGGAGAAGGGGAAGATCGTCAATACTTCTTATATGCTGCAGCTTTTGGACAACTATCAGATGGATGGTTCCGGAATAAGGGCGAAGGTAGGTGTTTTGCTTTCGATGGTGAAGACTTCCAATGCATATATAGGTGCCGATGAAGACAACCTTCTTTTTCCGGACCCGCTGAAGGCGCTTGAGGTCATGATGAGGGAGTATTTCGGTTCTCTCGAAGACCGGTTTCTGCGACCCTGGACCGCGGCGGATCCCGAACATCCGCTGAGTTGGCCGCTCATCATGAGGAGCGCAATGCCGGGTGCCGGAATGCATGCGCTACATAAGAAGTATAGCAGGAGCGCCAATGATGATGCGTACAAGGATCCTGAAGTTGAAGATGCGCATAATGAGATAGTAGAGATGATCTGTGCTTGGGCGAGCGAAGAAGTTTTCCGTAGGACTACGGCGCGGCAGGGAACGGGTGAGGAGGGTGTTAGCTTGGAGCTTGGAGCATCCGCCTTTGCCAAGGCTACGGCGGACAAGGGGAGCAGGGAGAATAAATCCGATACCCGGTACTCGATACCCGGTATTGAAAAGTCGACTTCCTACAGGGAAGAAGGTGAACTGCTTTTAAGGAAATCTGGAATTGAGATACCGGTGGATATCACGGGTGGTTTTGACAGAGCGCTTGAGGGGTTAAGGAAAGTATCCCTTGATGAATACCGCAAAGCCGTTCTTAAAGCGGAAGTCGTTACTTATGCCCACCGCGAAGAGGGGCAGAGTCTTGTGCTCTACGCCGATGATATCCTGGAAAGCACCGCTGTTATAGATCTTGAAAAAAGTATAAAGGGCATTCTTGCTAAACACAGCGTCCTCTCTGGTGGGAAAATGATACTGTATGCCCGGGAGGAGGCCAACGCGGTCATTCTCGAACGTATGATCAGGAATGCTGACAGCCGTATCGAGATAGTAGTTGTAACGCGGGATGAGCTTGTGAAGACACGGAACCTGACCGGCGGGGAGTCAGACGAGATCAAGACTCTTGTCAAAACGGCGAGATGTAAGGGCGCCGGTGATATACTTGCGGTCATTAAAGGGCCGTCAAGTGAGCCGGAAGAGCTTGTGTCGACTTGCGCGGAACTCAAAGTGCCTGTCATTTTGATGGGGTATGAAGAGGGCCTCTATTCTTTTGCGGCGGCGATCGCCAAAGCTATCTTGGTAAAGAATATGGAAGGTTCCGGCGGCTGGGTAGTCATTTTACCGCCGATACGTACTATTTCAGAGGACATAGAGCTTCAGTACAGGGATTACCTGCATTCGCTGCAGGCGTTGGTGGCAGCGTAAGGGATTGAAAGTAAAAGTAAAATCGTCATCCCCGCATGCTTTAAGCGGGGATCAATTAAAAATATTTTGATTTCTATTTAATTCCCGCTTTGCCGAAGTCCTCTGGCTTTCGGCACTTCCTCGGGGGCCTTTGTCCCTCGGTCGCGCGGGAATGACGTTGCATTTTCTGATAACCTAGTTCCCAATATCCCGATTCCCTGATAACCTTATAGCTTAGATTTCTCGACTTCGTGCCCGTTGGGCACTCCGCTCGAAATGACAGAAGTATTGTCATCCCGAGCGACCCCAGCTGTTGCTTTGCACAGCAAAGCGTGGGGGGGGAGTCGAGGGATCTAACATAGGGTTTAGGGTCACGGACCACTGATCAAATCCAAATGTCAAAATCCAAATGACAAATGAAATCTAAAGGACAAAACCCAAAAGTAGCGTTTCTTTTGGATTTTGGACTTATATGATTCTTTTGGTTTTTGGGCTTAGGATTTTGGATTTATACTTCCGTCCCTGATGGCTGATCACTGATGACAGTTTCCCGTTCACAGTTTACCATTTACCGTATATAATACTCCCATGGCATATAAGCGTTTTATATCACTATTCCTGGTACTGGCTCTGGCTTTCGTCATCACCGGATGCGCTACTACGCGGCATCATTTCGGGTACAAAGTAGACGGCAAGGCGTATACGAAGTTCGATGAACTTACCGATGAGCAGGCGCTCAAAATGACCATACTTGTATTTAATGTCCGTACGGAGGCATATGATGACGGTGTGGCCAGGAGTGTTACGTTAACAGAGCTTATGGAACAGCTCAAAAAACGCAAGTCTTCGTATTTGAAGAATTCAAAGGTGTTTGAGCTCCATTACGAGACGATAGATATAGAAAGTTGGAGTGACGACGACCTTATAGGCATGTATAACGCGCTTGAGGCAAAAATGTCCGTTTATAATGGAAGGGACATTGTGGCTCTTTCAGACCGCGAGAATGCCCTGCGTATCGCGCGGATAACCGGGATGACGGAGATGGTCAACGAACTCAAGCGAAGACAGAATAAACGCCAGGCATGGAATATCTTTGCCCAGGTGCTTACAACAGCTCTTCAGGTGGCCATTACGGCCATATAATTAAATATGAAAAACGGAACTTTTTACCTGTCACTTTCGTCTAAGATAATGAGGGAACTATGAACGATATATCCCGTACACTTATTATTCGGGCGGCGGAGGGCGATATGGGGGCATTCGAAGAGATATATACCGCATATGCTTCGTATGTTTATACGATAGCATTTAGGATAACCGGTAATCGTGAGGATGCCGACGAAGCCGCGCAGGACGTTTTTTTGAACGTTTACAGGAAGCTGGCAGGTTTCGGTTTTAGGTCGTCTTTTAAAACGTGGATATACAGGATAACCTCCAACGCGGCGATAACCATTTACAGGAAAAGGTCGAAAGAAAAAGGCAGGAATATCTCTTTTGACGAGACGATCGACAGCGGCCATTCCATAGAGCCGGATATAGGAGGTATCGACAGGCAGCATGACGAAAAGACAGTGAGGGGGTTTCTCTGGCGTCTGCCGGAAGACCAGAGAGCGTGTCTGGTCTTAAGGGAGATAGAAGGCCTCAAATACGAAGAGATCGCCCAGGTTCTAAAAATAAAGATAAATACCGTTCGGTCCCGGCTTAAAAGGGCGCGGGAAAAGCTTATCGCGATAGCCGGCTCGGAAGGAGGCGCAAGATGAGATGTAAAAAAATAAGAGAACTTATACTGACTGATCATATCGATGGGGAACTCTCTGGTGATATCTCTGAAAAAATAGAGAAACATCTGGCCTCATGCCCGGGATGCAGGAAGGTGAAAGAAGAAGCGATGGATATAGCTGCCTCCCTGCGTAGTTCTGCGAGGATTGATCCTCCGGAAACCTTGTGGAAGGGAATAAAAGAAGCTATAGAAGAAGGCAGGATCCCGCATGAAAACGATCTACTTTCGGGTATCAGGGATTTTCTGGTCGTGAGAAGGCCTGTTTTAGTGTCAGCTGCCGCGGCTTTTGCTATAGCGGCTGTCGTCCTCCTGAAGAGTTATGTGTACGATCCGCTGGTCCTGAACACCTATATGGAACAGCAAATGGATTTTCTGGACTATCTGGACAACGGTAACGGCGGTGCCGATGGGGATACGGGCATACCTTTTGAGGATCTTTTTCTCTAGAAGCGGGGAACTTTTTCGAAAGTTCCTGTGTCAAAGAGGGTGAGAGGGAAAAAGAGACTCAAAAAAAGGAGGAAAATGATGAAGGGAAAAATGAAGATGATGGCAGCGTGTGTGGTAGCGGCGTCTCTGGCGTTGTCAGCTCCGGCGGCTTTAAGCCAGCCGGATCGCGGACCTAGGTACGAAGAAGATGGTGAAGGCAGGAAAGGCGGCCGCGGAGGAGGGTTTAAGGAAACGTTTAATAAACTTAACCTTACTCCTGAACAGCAAGAACCGATGAAGGTGAACCGCGAGAAAAACAGGGAACAGATGAAGTCGACGAAAGACGCTTTGAGGACAGAGAGACAGGTTTTGCGCCAGGAACTTCAAAATCTGGAGACAGACAAGGCTGCGATCGATCGGACGGTCTTGTCAATGAAAGAACTCCAGGGGAAGATGATAGACCAGAGGGTGGAAGGTTTTCTCGCGATGAAAGAGATCCTTACTCCTGAACAGTTCCAGAAGCTGGGAGAGAGGAAGGACGCCCGCAAGAAGGGGGAAAAGAGCCGTGGTAAAGGCGGAAAACCTCATTATGATATGTTCTAGGGAACAGTGAACAGAATTGAAGTAAAAAGGATAGGTGGGGGTACTATGCGCGGGGGGGGGGCACCACCCACCCCTGTCATCCCGACCGAGAGAATGGAGTGAGCGAGTGGAGGGATTTGAGAACAGGATATCTGGGGAGCAGGGTATCGGGGACTAGATTATCAGGATATTGGGATATCAGGGACAGATTTGGATTACGTTGAAGGGCTACGGCTCTCGGATCGTCTGTCGTTAAATGGTGGCGGTTCAGCCCCAACCGTAACCCCTATAACGATTCCAAAGACGTAACCGGTTAACGAATGACGGGTATTGTGTAACCAGATGGTAGACCTGGACTCTGGGGATTTCGGCTTGACAGTAAAGATTCTGGTGTGGTATTATGTTTCACACAGTAAAAAGGAGGTTCAAGATATGAGGAAAGTTCTTGTGTTACTTGCAGTTGCCGGTCTGATATTTTCAGGTGCGGCAGCGAATGCGCAGCAGCAGGAAGTACTTTTCAGCTTTGAGAATGGACTCGAGGGCTGGGAAATACCCGATTGGGCGTATGAAAAACCGGATCATGTCCAGCAGGACATACAATTATCCAACAATTTTGCCAGTGAAGGCAAGAGCAGCCTGGAGATCGAGACTGAGTTCCCGGGTGGAAGATGGACGGGCGCAATAATCGAGATCATGCAGTATTTTGACTGGTCCGATTATAGCAAGATCGCGGTCGATATCTACCTTCCTGCCGATGCTCCGCTCGGCCTTAAGGGCAAGATGATACTTACGGTCGGCGATAGCTGGAAGTGGGTAGAGCAGTCGAAAAGCGCTTCTCTTAAGCCCGGCGAATGGGTAACCGTTTCAGCAAACCTTAAGCCTGGTAGCATCGACTGGCGCAGGGTTCAGGTTGATGACGCTTTCCGTTCGGACATAAGGAAGCTTGACATAAGGGTGGATTCGAACAACAAGCCTGCTTATACGGGTCCTGTTTACATCGATAACGTTCGCGTTATAAAATAAGATCCTGACAGAAGTTCCAAAAAAGGCCGAAGGACGCCAGTCGTCTTTCGGCTTTTTTTGATACTTGAGGCGAGGCTCCCGCGGGAATAGAGAATTGGGTGCCCCAGCGTCATGCCCGCGGAAGCGGGAATCACATAAAAGACAAAATATTTTTATTTGATCCCCGCTAAGAGGCTGAAGCCCTCTGGCATTCGGCATTTCCTCGGGGGCCTTTGCCCCTCGGTCACATGCGGGGATGACGTTTTCTTTGTTGCTTTATTGTGGTCTCCAGTAAATTGGTTCTAACTTCTAGACACTGTACGCGAGGGGTTCTGAAATAATATTTTCGAATTTTCCTGATAAGGAGGAGAAATGGATCTTCTTAGCAATTTAGGTATACTTTTAGGCGGTTCGTGGGCGGCAGGGATAAACCTGTACCTTACGATAGTCGTTCTTGGGATGTCTGACAGGCTCGGCTGGATAAACCTTCCCGGCAGCCTGGATGTTATTTCGCATCCCCTGGTTATCCTTATAGCCGGTCTGCTTCTTGTAATCGAGTTCTTTGCCGATAAGATACCTTATGTGGATTCGGCGTGGGATTCGATACATACTTTTATTCGTCCGGCGGGAGCGGCCGCGCTGGCGTATATGGCGATACCTCAGTCAAACGAGGTTTTTCAGATGAGCGCGGCTATGCTTAGCGGCGGTATAGCGCTGGACTCACATCTTACAAAAGCTACGACAAGAGTCGCTATCAACACTTCGCCGGAACCTTTTACGAATTCCCTGGCAAGCATAACGGAAGATTCGCTTGTTTTGGTAGTCATCTGGCTTGCAGTAAAACACCCGGTTATCGCGACTCTGGCAGTAATATCGTTCCTGGTGTTCTCGATATGGTTCCTAAAAGTCATGTTCGTCTTCCTGAAAAAAGTCTTCCGATCCATGCCGGGGAATAAAGAGGAGAATAGGGAATAGGGAATAGAGAATAGGGAATAGTACCGAGTCCTGGGTCCTGGGTACCGGGAAAACCCGATACTCGGTACTCGATACCCGGTACCAGTAGCGAGCAAACGAACAAAATACCGAATACTAAATACTGAATACATAAATAGCGACCATTATGCTATTTAGATAGGAGTAATAAACTGAATAAGAAAGCCACCCTCACTATCGGTTCTCCCGAAAAAGTTCTTTTCAAACTCACCGTACCGATGGTATTTGGACTGCTCGGCATAGTCGCGTTCAATCTGGTAGATACTTTCTTTGTAAGTCGGTTGGGAACCGACGAGCTGGCGGCGCTCAGTTTTACTTTCCCTGTAGTCATGATAATCGCGAGTATGGCCCTTGGACTGGGCGTGGGCGCGTCTGCCGTTATTTCCCGAGCCATAGGGGAGGGAGACCATCATAAAGTCCAGGAACTCACCACCGACAGCCTTATACTTGCAGTGATCTTTGGCCTAATATCCGTTATCGCCGGACTTTTGACTATAGATGTAGTTTTCAGGATGCTCGGGGCTGACGGCGCTATGCTGTCTCTCATACGGCAGTATATGGTCATATGGTATGCCGGGGTCATTTTTGTCATCATACCCATGGTCGGTAATAACGCCATAAGGGCTACCGGTGACACCGTTACACCCGCCGTGATAATGATAATATCCGTTCTTGTGAATATTCTGCTCGATCCGTTGTTCATATTTGGTATTGGCCCGTTCCCGAGAATGGGACTTCAGGGCGCGGCAGTCGCTACGGTCATCGCCCGGGCGGTAACGCTTGTCTTTGCCGTTTATGTCCTCCGCTGGCGGCACGATATGCTTACTCTGGCCATCAGGTCGGTGAGGAACGTTATAGATTCGTGGAAATCCATCCTTTTTCTTGGCGTTCCCACGGCGGCGACAAGGATGATAGCGCCAATTGCCCTTGCGGTAATAACACGCCTGGTATCGACCTACGGACCTGCCGCCGTCGCCGGTTTCGGTGTAGCGTCACGAGTCGAGTTTTTTGCCCTGGTTCTTTTATTTTCGCTTACCACGGTCCTTGGTCCTTTTGTCGGGCAGAACTGGGGCGCTGGTCTGCATGGCAGGGTGGAGAGGGGAATATATCTTTCCAAACGTTTCGCTCTTGTCTGGGGCGCTTTTATGATGATCTTTTTGTGGTTTCTGGCCCGTCCCGTTGCCGGTGTATTCTCAAACCGTCCTGACGTCATAGAGACGACGGTCCTTTACTTGCGTATAGTTCCCATAGGGTACGGGGCATTTGGCGTGCTCATTGTTGCCGCGATAACACTTATCGTCTTGCACAAACCTTTTTACGCGGCAGCGTTGATGGTCTTGCAGATGATAATCCTGTATCTTCCGCTTGCGTTCTGGTGGTCGTCAATTTTTGGTATCGCCGGCATCTTCGCCGCGTTGGCAGTTGCCTTTATCATCAGCGGAGTGGTATCGCATTTCGTTCTTAAGAGGGTGCTTGTCGCGTGCGCTCCTGAGAAGTGCTAGTAGGCGCAGTTTAAGTATTCAGTATTCAGTATTTAGTATTTTAGCGTATGGCGGATAGCGTTTAGGGCTGAGCCAAGCATAAGTAAAAGTAAAATCGTCCTTCTCGCAATTCGCGGCGCAGGTTCTTGTGCTCACGTTTGGAAGCGTATTTGGGGCAATTAGAAGACGATGCAGGAAATAGCACGTCATTCCCGCGCGACCGAGGGGCAAAGGTCCCCGAGGAAGTGCCGAAAGCCAGTGGGCTTCGGCGAAGCGGGAATCAAAACGTCATCCCGGAATTCGCCTAAGGCGAATATCCGGGATCACATAAAAGTGGCCATTTATTGGATTCCCGCTAAGAACATGCGGGGATGACGGTATATGATTTTGAAATTATTGTCCCTAGTTTTCTTTTTCCGCCTCTTCATCTTCGAAATATACGGCTTGTCCTGACTGGCGTCCGGAGTGTTTGATGAACTCGACGTCCAGAGCGCGGATATAAGTCATGTACAGAACGATGATCATTACTGGCCCGAGGAGCATCAAGAGGAGAGAATAGACTACTATGAGGAATTTGTTGCCGGGGAACTTTTCATACCCTGTTCCTTCGTCGGCATCGACGGCCTTACGCAACTTAGCGTTACAGTAAAGGCATATATGCCATGAATGGTCAAAAGTATTTCCACATTTAGGACATTGAAGCATGAATATATTATATCATTGAAATCCCGGACAGCAACAGCAATTCAGGGACGTTTGTCATTTTTATCCTGGACCCGTACCTTTGTTTAAATCCAAATGACAAATGAAATCCAAATGACAAAACCTAAAAGTACCGTTCCTTTTAGGTTTTTAATTTTTATGATTCTTTTGGATTTTGGGCTTAGGATTTTGGATTTTTAGGAACTGATCACTGATCCCGGATGCCTGATCCCTAACGCAGGTTAAGACTAAGATTAAGGTTTAGTTGTCGGTGTTTTTCTAGGATTTTGCCAACTAGCTCAATCTTAATCTCAACCTTAACCTTATTGAGTTCTTTCACGCACCCCTGTTCACGGTTTACAGTTTACTGTTCACTATTTTAAACATTGGAACATCGGCGATATTTAGGTATAGTATATGGTATGAGTTATCGCAAAATTGCGCGTGTTTGCGCGTTCATTACTACTTTGGTCTTAGCTCCCACCTTCGCCGGTTATTCTCAAAGCCCGTCGGTGGAGAAAATAGCTGTACCCTCCGAGGATGGTACATACATAAACGTAAGCATCACGCATGCCGAGATGCCTACCGATTTTGAGGGACAACTGAGAGCCCCGTCCGTATATTACTTCATAAAACTCAAATATAAAGAAAATTTTTACAGCATCAACGTGCCGCTGTTTACGTACGAGTCCATGTCTGTCGAAGAGAAGGTAGCTCTTGTGGAATATATTACAGGGTTGTACGAAGACGCGTTTTCCAGGGGAGCTATAGCGATGGCGCGCAAGCCGCGCGGCTACAGGTTTAATATCACATTCGGCAGGACAAAGTGGGGGCGCGTTTACAATAAGGAAATATTTTCCAACGAGAAGGTGTCCAGCATCTTTTCCAATTGTTTGCCGTATCAGATTCCCGGAAAAGTCCTTACACAGGAAGAAAGGGTGGTCCTCCTGCATGAGATAGGTCATAGCCTTCTGGGGATATCTATAGGTGGCATCACTGATGTAAGGATGAGGTCTATAGAAGAAGGGGTTGTGGATCATATCGCCGGACTCGGACCGGAGGCGCCGGGGAGGCGTATATATGTGACCGCTGAGGAGTCAGGCCGCTTGAAGGGGGTAGCTCAGATGGATATTGACGCAAGCATATGGGGCAAAGACAAGGCTTTGATGCCGTCCGGAATGAGAGGCGGGTATGCGGGGGTTACCCATCATCTTCACGGTAGGGAGTTTGTAGGAGCGTACCTGGAGGTTTTCGGAAAAGATGATTTTCGCCAGTTTCTCATCAGGGTAAAGGCCTCGCGTGGAAAGGGAGAGCAAGATCTCGGGACCGGCAGGATCAGATCTATTCTAAAGAAGATGGGCCATCTTGATGACGAGATCGCCAGGTTTGAACAACGTCTGCATGAAAGAATTAAAGAGAATGTATTTATCGAACAATAACAAGTTGCTGATATTAGGGTTTGTCGCGGGTCTTGCCAGCGCTTTTCTCGGAGTGGGCGGAGGTGTAGTAATAGTTCCTTCCCTTGTTTTGATCCTTGATCATGATATCAAAAAAACTCTGGGAACGTCTCTGACGACAATAACATTCGCGGCGCTGGCGGGCGGCTTGATACATTACGCTATCAACAGTGCCAACGTGCGTTTTGATATAGCCGGCGTCATATTTTTAGGAGCGATAGTCGGGTCATGTGCGGGCGCCGCTATAACAAAAAGGGTCAGTAGCAGGTCGCTTGGGTATATGTTCGCTGTCCTGCTCCTTGTTGTAGGGCTCAGACAGGCCGGAGTTTTTAGCTTCGGAGATGGAATGGGGGTGGACTTGCTGTCATATCCGTCCCTCCTGGTTTTGGGGTGTATCGCGGGCATATGTTCCGCGTTGTTCGGGATAGGCGGGGGCGTGGTCGTAGTCCCGGCGCTCAATCTTTTTTGGGGTATTCCTATTCATGAAGCTATCGCTACATCTCTGGCTGTTATAGTCCCTACGGCCGCTGTCGGCGCGGTGTTTCACGCCAGGTACGGTCATATTATGTGGAAGGCTGTCAGGTTTCTTGTCCCGGCGGCACTTGCGGGGGCAGTTCTGGGAGCGCTGTTGTCTAATATAACCGAACCGGGGCTCCTGAAGATAATATTCAGCATTTATCTTTTCTTCTGTGCGGTAAAGCTTTTTCTTAAAAAGAATAAGGAGGTATTATGAAAAAAATACTAAGTATTATGCTTATAGCGTCACTTGTTTTTACTTTTTCGGCATACGCTCATGCTCCGTCTGACATAGACCTGAGTTATAACCCCGTTACTGAAGTTCTTAAGGTTAAGATCTCCCATCCTGTTCTGGATATAGATAAACACTATATTGCCGAGGTCAATGTCTCGGTCGACGGGAATAAAGTCATAAACCACAAGATCGCTATACAGGACAATACTGATTCCCAGACCCTCAGCTATACTCTCCCCGGCGTGAGCAGGGGGGATCGCATAGAGGTCGAGGCTTCATGCAGCATAGGAGGAGTAAGGACCAAGTTGCTCGAGATAGAATGATCCCAGTCAGATAATTCTTACCAAACCAGCCTTGTTTTCAGGCACTTTTTGTCTTTCGTCTCTGAAGGACAGTGTCCAATTACCAATTAGGGTAAACTAAAGTAAGCACACTTATAGCATACCCGATCCGCGATATTTTTGCAACTGGGGCACTAGAAGCGGATCTCGATGTAATCTTCTTTTTCTTTAAGGTCAAAGA
>JAVCCB010000045.1 GCA_030765685.1 Candidatus Tantalella remota
AAACAGGATCAGCAGGATAAACAGGACCAGCAGGGCAAACAGGACCAGCAGGATAAACAGGACCAGCAGGATAAACAGGACCAGCAGGATAAACAGGACCAGGGGGACCAGCCCAGACGCGGCGGCGGCGAACCCGGAGAGGGGGATCCCGGACCTCAGCCTCAGCCGGGAGACGGCAATGAACCCATTGAAGGTCAGATGTCAGAGGAAGAAGCTGAGATGCTTTTAGCGGGACAGGAGGAAGAGGAAAGCCGGATGAGAGCGGAAAAACGAAATGTCAGTAAAGGACGAAGGCCACCGGTGCTGCGCAATTGGTGATCGATATTTAGTATTCAGTTTGGAGAGAGAATGAAAAAAATAGCAGTTAGCTTATTAATAGTAGGTCTTTTGATGTCGGCTCATTCCGGAGCCGCGGCGGAGGACAGGTTTGAAGCCAGGATAGAGCGAGGCAGAGTATCCGTAGGGAACCCGTTGTATCTATATCTTACATTCAAAGGCGTGCAGAACGTCTCGCGTCCCAAGGTCCCGGATGTGAACGGTGTAAAGATAAAATTTGTAGGGCCTTCGACGGAGATGTCTATAGTAAACGGTGTCGTCTCGCAATCCGTTACTTTTACGTATCTTGTGATCCCCATGAAAGAAGGACGGTACAATTTGGGTCCTTTTTTCCTGACTTACCAGGGACAGTCTTACCGGGCGGACGCGGTGACTCTGATAGCTAGCGATCAGCCGGCCCCCGCGTCATCGTCATCGGGGCGAACATCATATTCCGCGTCGGGAGGCAGCGCGCCCTCAGGAGGGTCCGTCCCCTATGTGAGCGACCGGATATTTCTTACGATGGAGACAGGTTCCAGGACCATGTATATTAACGAAGTCGTTCCGCTGATAATAAAAGTATACGTGAACAACATGGGGTTAAGGGACATAGAATACCCGTATTATGAGCATGAAGGGTTCTCTACCGGAGAATTCGATAAGCCTCTAAGAAGGACGGAAAGATTTAAAGGTGTATCGTATGACCTCTTGGTGTTCAGGCAGGAGATCTTCGGTATCAAGGAAGGGAAATACACCCTCGGTCCGGCCAGGCTGAGCTGTAAGATGGTGGTCAGGAGGAATGTAGGTAACCGGTCGTCCCTTTTTAGTATATTCGACGACGACAGCCTGAGCAACAGGTTCGGGTTCAAGACGTATCCCATAGAACTTGAGTCGGACGCTATTCCCGTTATTATCCTTCCGTTCCCGGAAGAAAATAAGCCGGCATATTTTCACGGGGCTGTGGGCGACTTTGATATGGATGTAAACGTAAGCCCGCGTAAAGTCAAGGTCGGGGACCCCATTACCGTACGAATAAGTATAAGCGGCAGAGGTAACCTTGACACGGTGACGGCGCCGCAGATAGAGACGGACGAGAATATAAAGATATATGAGCCGCAGGTGACGAAAAAAGGCAACAAGAAGATATATGAGCTCATACTTATACCGAAGAACACAAAAGTCAAAGAGACCCCGGCTGTAAACTTCAGTTTCTTTGATCCGACGCGAAAGAAATATAAGACTATAACCAAAGCTCCGGTGGCGATTGAAGTGCTGGAGCAGCCGGAATCCCAACGCGCCGTCAAGATGGTGTCTATGGCGGGAGAAAGTCATATGTTCTACCCGCAGGAGAAACTCGGGGAGGATATAGTTCATATCAAAGAGAATATCGGCAAGTTGACCGAACGCGGGAAATACCTTTGTAACAACGGGATGTTTCTGGGGGCGCAGGCGGTTCCGCTGCTGCTTCTTATCGGATTTTTTGTGACTTATCGCAGGAAAGAGCGCATGATGACGGATAAGAGTTATGCCAGGTTCCTGAAAGCTCCGAGAAAAGCGCGTTCAGGGATGGCGAAGGCAAAAGCGTATCTTCGCAAAGGGGAGACAGCCCCGTTCTACGATACTATTTTCAAGACGCTTCAGAGCTATCTAAGCGGCCGGTTCGCTCTGCCTAAAGGTAACGTGACGACAAGGGTGGTAGAGGAACGGTTGAAGCCGGCAGGATGTGATGAAAAGATACTTGAGATGCTGAAGGAAGTATTCCAAAGGTGCGAAATGGCAAGATACGCTTCATCCGCCTTCGGAGAGGACGACGCCGAAGACATATTGGACAAAGTTAAACGGATAATCGATTATATGGAGAAGGTAAGAATATGAAGATGCTTTTTTGTTCCGGAAAGGCCGCGCACTTGCGCTTAGCGGCATCAGCGTGCCTGTTGTTCGCTTGTTTCGCGGGAATATGCGCGGCTGGAGACGCCACAGACACGGGCGACAGTTCCCTGAAATTGTTCAACCGCGGGAACGTTTTCTATGAAAGAGGCGAGTATGACGCGGCAATAGGAGAATATGAAAAGATACTGGCCCGGGGGGAAGAGAGCGGAGCCGTTTGTTATAACCTCGCGGACTCTTATTTTAAGTCGGGCCAGCTGGGGCGGGCGATATTGAACTACGAGCGTGCGCTTGAGTTGCTCCCGCGGGACGCGGACGTTAACGCGAATTACAGGTTCGCCAGAGCCCGGATAAAAGGAAAAATAGTGCCCGAAAAAGGGTTCTGGGCCTGGTGGGCCCTGAGAGTGTATGACAGGAACTTTACCGTCGATGAACTTACTATGCTTTCGTCCGGGATGTACGTGTTCGCGCTTTTGTTCCTGACGGTGGCGCTTATACGGGTAAACGGCCGGACATACTTTTTGGCCGGTACGGCTCTTTTAGTTGTTTTTATAGTCTTCAATTCGGCCGTTATATGGCACAAATACGACCGCATGAAGACCGGCGGGGTGATGGTCAAGTCCCGGGTGGAAGCGATGTTCGGTCCTTTTGAATCGGCTACCAAGTTCTTTGATCTTTATGAAGGGATGAGGGTGGACGTTCTCAAAAAGAAAGAAGACTGGTATAAAGTGCGGCGAGCCGACGGCAAGGCGGGATGGGTAAGGGAAGACACAGTTGAAAAATTACAGGGATACGGCAACGACCCGGCACCGCGGGCCATGCTTAAGATGTAAGGAGAAAGTGGACATGGGGATGACTTTAAGAGAAAAATTGCGTACGGAAACAGTGCTTCTTGACGGGGCTTTCGGGACCTACGCGCAGTCTCTCGGGCTGGCCGAGAAACATTTTAAGGACAGGCCTGGCTGTATGGAATACCTGTCTATCGCGAGTCCGGACTTTGTTACCAGGATACACTCTGATTATCTGGAAGCCGGGTCGGACGCGGTGGGAACAAATACTTTCGGCGGGAACGAGCTTAAGCTTGCCGAGTATGGACTCGGGAAAGAGGTCTATGAGGTGAATCTGGCCGCGACCAGACTCGCGCGTTCCGCCGCGGACAGTTTTTCCACTGAAAAAGCTCCCAGATACGTTCTTGGCAGTATAGGGCCTACCGGAAAGCTGCCGTCTTCTTCTGATCCGTCTCTTGGAAATATAAGTTATGAAGAGCTTAAAAGGATCTTTAGAGAGCAGGCTTACGCTATTATTGACGGCGGCGCGGACGCCATAATCATCGAGACCGGCCAGGATCTTTTGGAGATGAAAGCAGCGGCCAGTGGAGCTCTCGCGGCTATCCGCGAGAGGGACAGGGATCTTGTCCTTATAGCTCAATGTACGCTGGCCAATAACGGTCGTATGCTTCTTGGGACAGAGGTCTCGGCTGTCGCGGCTACGCTTGGGTACCTTGATGTCGACATGATAGGTCTTAACTGCAGTACCGGCCCGCTCGAGATGGAACCGGCGGTATCTTTTCTCAGCGAAAACGCGTCTACTTACATCTCCTGTGTACCCAACGCGGGATTGCCTTTTGAGTCTGACGGGCAGACCGTTTATCCGCTGGGTCCCGAAGAAATGGCTGAGATAATATCAAGATTCATGAAGAAGTACCGGCTGGACGCGGTTGGCGGATGCTGCGGTACGGGTCCTGAGCATATAAAGTGCATACGCGAAGTATTGGGACGGTCCAAAAAAAGGAAAAGGATCGTCAATAGGTCGTTTTCATCCTTTTACAAAGGTTATGATCTCGAAAGCATAAAGAAGCCGGTGGTGATAGGCGAACGTATTAACACCCAGGGATCGCGTAAGACGAAAAATATGCTTATCGACCGGGACTATGACGGCATAGTCGAACTGGGCAAGTATCAGCAGTCATCAGGCGCTCAGGTTCTTGACGTATGCAGCGTTCTTACCGAACGGCCCACCGAAGAGACGGACGCGGTTATCATCTTCAGGCGTCTTGCCGAGAGCGTTCAGGTGCCGCTTATGATAGATTCGACCGATGAAAAAGTAATAAAGGCCGCCCTGGAGAGTTATCCCGGCACGGCTTTTATAAATTCAGTTAATCTTGAGGATGGCGGGGATAAGGCGGGAAGAGTTTTTGCTCTCGCGAAAGAGCACGGCGCTTTTATAGTATGTCTGGCAATAGACGAGAAGAGTATGGCAAAGACGGTAGATGATAAACTCCGGATCGCCGAAAGATTATATAAGACGGCTGTCGAGGGATACGGGATAGAACCGGGCAGGCTGCTCTTTGATCTGCTTACTTTCACATTGGGTACCGGAGAAAAAGAATATGAAGCTGCCGGCATAAATACCTGTGAAGCGATAAAAAGGTTCAAGAAAAAGTTTCCTGAAGCGCTTACGGTACTGGGAGTCAGTAATATATCTTTCGGACTTTCGAAAGAAGCGAGAAAAGCGCTTAACATGGTGTTCCTGTACCACGCGGTCCGCGCGGGACTGGACATGGCTATCGTCAACCCGTCCGAATTCGTCGAATATAAGGACATCCCGGCGAAAGACCGCAAATGCGCGGAAGACCTTGTCCTTAACGCTTCGAAAGGCGCCCTGGAAAAGGTGATCGATCATTTTTCACATAAAGCCCCCGAAACAGGGAAAACTGACGTATCTGAGGCAACCGACCTTTCGATAGAGGAGAGGCTCAAGAAATGTATTTTTGACAGGAATAAGACAGGTATCATCCCGCTCGTGGATGAGGCACGGGAGACTATTAAACCGGAGGATATTATAAACGATGTCCTTATGGTGGCCATGCGCGAGGTGGGAGACAGACTGGACTCAGGCGAGATGGTTTTGCCGTATGTCCTTCAGTCCGCTGAAGTGATGAGAAAAGCTATCGAATACCTTGAGGAATTCCTTCTCGTTTCTTCCGCGGGTTCCCGCGGGAAAGTGCTTCTCGCTACGGTCGCGGGCGACGTCCACGATATAGGGAAGAATTTGGTTAGGATGATACTCCATAATAACGGTTTTGAGATCCTGGACTTGGGAAAACAGGTGCCGGTGGAAAAAATAGTTGAAGAGGCAAGAAAGAACAATGTGGACGCGGTGGGCATGAGCGCTCTTCTTGTTTCGACAGCGCGTCACATGAAGACCTGTGTCCAGTCTATGCACGACGCCGGCCTGGATTATCCGATACTTATCGGCGGCGCGCCGGTGAACGAGAATTTCGCTAAAGAGATCTCGTATCTCAATGACAGCAGTATTTACAAAGGGGGAGTGTTCTATGCCCGGGACGCTTTCACGGGTCTCAAGATAATGCAGGCGCTTATGGATCCTCCCTCGAAAGCCCAGGCGCTGGAGGAATACCTGGAACGGCCCGAAAGAGGTGCCGCGGACAGCGGCGCGGAAAAAGCGGTGGCGTCCGTGTCGGCGAGGAAGTCAGGCAGCGGGGATGTCCCGATCCCGCCTTTTTACGGAGCGCGCGCAATAAAGAATATCCCGGCGGACGCTGTTTTTGATCATCTTAATGAGCGCGCGGTGTTCGACCTCGCATGGGGGTCGGATATCAAGGACAAGAAAGAAAAAGAACGGCTGATCACCGAGGAATACAGGCCGCTCCTGAAAGAGCTTAAAGAAGAGGCGCTGAGGGAAGGATGGCTGGACCTCAAAGCGGTTTACGGGTATTTTAAGTGCCGCCTCTCGGGTGATGATATGGACATACTGGACGAGAGCGGAAAGAAAGTGATCTCGGAGATACATTTCCCCAGGACAGAAAAAGGCAATAGCGTTGCCGATTATTTCTCGGGTGAAAAAGATATTGTCGCGTTTCAGGCGGTGACGGTAGGCGGCAATATGAACAAAGCTATCGAAAAGATGACAGCCGCTAAAGAGGATACACGGGCGTTCCTTCTGCACGGAGTAAGCGTTCATCTCGCTGAAGCGCTAGCGGCGTATCTTCACGACAGGATAAGGGACGAACTCGGTATCGGGAAGAAGCAGGGGAAGAGGTATAGTCCCGGTTACCCATTATGGGGCGACCTCGCGGACCAGAAAAAGATATTCAAACTGCTGGACGTAGAAAAGCGTATCGGCGTAAGTTTGACGAAAGACTATCAGATGATACCCGAGCAGAGTACGACGGCGATGGTAGTGCACAGCGATAGAGCCGAATATTGATCGCGTAGTTAGATTCTAGATTCTTGATTCTCGTCCAGATTTAACTAGTAACTAGTATCTAGCATCAAGCATCAAGCATCGAGCTGAATATTGACATGAGGACTGCAAGGTGCCCCGTGCTCAAACATGCTTTAACCTCGCTTCGCTCCGTTAAAGAACTGCGCGCGGGACAACCTTGCAGTCCTTGAGACGAGGCTTTTTCAGGTCCGACTAAAAGAGTAGTGTGTGTTTTTGGCACATCGAGTCCCAAAAACACACATGCGGTAAGGCGGAATACTGAGCACGTATCTATATTCTTGATTCTGGATTCTTGATTCTCGTCCAGATTTAACTAGTATCTAGCATCAAGCATCGAGCTGAATATTGACATGAGGATTGCGAGGTGCCCCGTGCTCAAACATGCTTTAACCTCGCTTCGCTCCGTTAAAGAACTGCGCGCGACATTAGGAACAGTATTGAGTTATGGGTATAGAGTATTGAGTAAAAAAGGAGCTCAAGAAAAACCCAATACGCAATACCCAATACCTGATATTATTTTTAGGAGGAAAACCGTGGATTGTAAAAAAGATGAAAATATGGAATTTTGCAACTGTTCGTATTCGTCATGTTCGCATACGGGCGTGTGCTGTGAATGTCTTCAATATCATTTAGGTTTAAGCCAGTTTCCAGCGTGTTTCTTCCCCGACGACATCGAAAAGACATACGACCGTAGCGTCGCTAACTTTGTGAAAGTCTGGCAAGAGAGAAAGCATATCTAAAAGAAAGTATCGGGTCCTGAGTACCGAGTATCGAGTTTTTGATACCCGATACCCGGTCCCCGATACTCGGTACTAATCATGGCGAACAAATACTCAGTTATAATTGTCGGCGGAGGTCATGCCGGATGCGAGGCGGCTCTCGCGTCCGCGCGGATGGGTCTTTCTACGCTTCTTATTACGATGAAGAAAGAGGCGATAGGGTACACTTCGTGCAACCCGTCTATCGGAGGCGTAGGTAAGGGGCAGCTCGTCAAGGAAGTGGACGCTCTCGGCGGCGAGATGGGAAAAGCGGCTGACGCGGCCTGTATACAATACCGCATGCTCAATTCTTCCAAAGGATATGCCGCGAGGTCTTCCAGGATGCAGATAGACAGGAAAGTATACAACGCGTACATGAATGATAAGATCCTCGCGCAGGAAGGGCTTGATGTCGTCGAAGACGAAGTCGAAGAGGTGATAGTAGCGGCCGGTAAGTGCGAAGGAGTGCGGGTGGCGTCAGGGGAGGAGTTTCTTTCTTCTAATGTCGTTCTTACGACGGGCACGTTCATGAACGGGACCATACATATTGGCCTGAAACATTCGCCGGGCGGGCGCATAGGCGAGGAGCCTTCCGGGAAGCTTTCGGGAAACCTGGCCGGCCTCGGGTTCGAGATAGGGACGCTTAAGACCGGGACCCCCGCGAGGATCGACGGCAGGACGATAGATTTTTCCCTTACGGAAGAGCAGCCCGGAGACGCGGCGGTGATCCCGTTTTCTTTTTCTTCGCTGGCGGTGCCGCTTGAGCAGAAGCCCTGTTATCTTACCCGGACCAATGCCGAAACTCACGAGATAATCCGCGGAGCGCTTGACCGGTCGCCGCTTTATTCGGGAAAGATACAGTCAACCGGTGTGAGATACTGTCCGTCAATAGAAGATAAGGTGGTCAGGTTTCCCGAGAGGGAGTCTCACGTTGTGTTCCTGGAACCCGAAGGCCTGGATTCGGACGAATATTATCCCAACGGTATATCCACAAGTCTCCCGGTGGACGTACAGGAGAGTCTTATCCATAGCATAAAAGGCCTGGAGAACACGAAAATAAATACTCCGGCATATGGCATAGAATATGATTATGTGGAACCGACACAGCTAGACGCTATGCTACAGACAAAAAAAGTCGAAGGACTTTTTATAGCCGGCCAGATAAACGGTACTACCGGATATGAAGAAGCGGCGGCGCTGGGGCTTATGGCGGGGATAAATGCCGCACGCAAGGCAAAAGGGGAAGAGCCAGTGGTCCTCGAAAGGTCACAGGCATATATCGGAGTACTCATAGACGACCTGGTAACAAAAGGAACAAAAGAACCGTACAGGATGTTCACTTCGCGTGTGGAATACAGGATAGTGATACGTGAAGATAATGCTGATACCCGTCTTTCCAATATCGCGTATGACCTGGGACTCTCGGGAGAAGATGCTGTGGCGAAGGTAAAAGAAAAAGAGAAGAATGTGGCAAGAGAGATAAAGAGGCTGAACTCCACTGAAATAAAGGCTGATAGCGCTCTCCTTAAGGAAAAGGGTATAGAGATCGACGGCCGTATTTCTCTGGGAAAACTATTGAAAAGGCCTGACGTAAGTTATGACGATGTCTCCGGAGATAGAGAGGGTGAAGAGCTGTCTTATTACGAGAAAGTACAGCTGGAAGTCGACATCAAATACGCGGGGTATATTGAGCGGGAGCTTGCCAGGATAAAAAAGTTCTCTGACCTGGAAAAGATACGGGTATCCGAGGATATGGATTATTCAGGTATAGAAGGTCTTTCAAACGAGATAAAAGAGAAACTGACAAGTGTAAGGCCTGTTACTCTGGGGCAGGCGTCGCGTGTCTCTGGCGTCACCCCGGCGGCGATATCGATTCTTATGGTGAAGATTAGCGCGATGAGGAGGAGATAAGTCGTAAACAGTAAACTGTAAACAGTGAACAGTATCCAGATGCTAGATGCTGGATTCTAGATGCTCGTAAAACTCAACGAGTATCTAGCATCGAGAATCGAGTATCAAGATAAGCGAGCACAATGAGCTATTATTTATTCAGCAAATATCTAAAAGAACAATTCGGACAGAAAGTTCGCCGGATAAGTCTGGACGCGGGGTTTACCTGTCCTAACAGGGATAGCTCAGGCGGGGGCGGTTGTATTTACTGCAACGAGCTGGGGTTTATCGAGGCGAGGGAAAAGGTTATCTCTTTAAAGGAACAGATAGAAGAGGGAATTCTTATAGCGCGTAAAAAGGGCGTAAACAGGTTCATGGCATACTTTCAGAACGCTACAAGCACTAACGCTCCGGTCGAAGAACTTAAGAAGGCTTATGACAGTATCATCGGATACGATGATATAGTGGCACTGAGCATATCGACCCGTCCGGATTGTGTTGAAGATGTCAAGCTTGACCTGATAACGGGATACGCGAAAGACCGTGAAACGTGGATAGAGTACGGGCTTCAGACGATACATAACAGAACGCTGGAGAGGATAGGTCGCGGACATACGTTCGAACAGACAAAAGACGCTATTGAAAGGACCGCTGCCAGAGGAATTAAAGTCGGCGTACATGTAATACTGGGGCTCTCCGGGGAATCGCGGGAAGATATGATAGCTACGGCCAGGGAAGTATCACGGCTTCCCGTCAACGGCGTGAAGCTGCATGTTTTTCAGGTTCTCTCGGACACCCCGCTGGAGAAGATGTATGCCGACGGAGAAATAGACCTTATGACACGCGACGAATATGTCGCCGCCGCTTGCGATTTTTTGGAGAACATTTCTGCCGACCGTGTCATTTTGAGGCTTGTCTCCGACTCCAGGGAGGAATATTTGATAGGGCCGGAATGGACGAACGATAAGCTGTCAGTAATAGCGGAGGTAAAGAAAGAATTTGCTTCACGGGGTACTTATCAGGGGAGCTCTTCCACTGTCTAAGAGGCTTTTTATTTTGTATTTTACGTTGCAGGTATTATATGCTACTATAATCGGGAACAGGATAATATGACATATCAATGCTCTCGCGAAGGAGGAAGCTCATGAATAAGACCACGAAATTAATAATATGTTCGTTGATACTGATCGGTATAATGGTGCTGTCTGTCTCTCAGGGGTTTGCTCAAAGCAAGTCTTCTACCTGGCTTAAACGGGGGCTTTTAGGAGCCGGTTCAGGTGCCGCGGGTGCCGCCGCGGGCGGCGGAAACGCGGGAACAGGCGCGCTTGTCGGCGCCGGAGTAAATATGCTCGGCGGGGCTCTTCTTGACGATATGACAGCGGATAACAGCGCGCCGCAGCAACAGAATTACCAGCAGCAGAATTACCAGCAGGCGCAGCAGCAGGGGCATTCAGAGTCCGGAAGTGCGTATTCTGACGGCTATGAGGCCGGATATTCGAACGGTTATAAAAAAGGTTATACCGACGGATACAAAGAGGGCCTTAAGGAAGCATACAAAGAAAATTGATACTTATCCGCAATGAACAGGGAGAAACCTGCCTCTAATACGGGCAGGTTTCCTTATTATACGGACTGTTTTGAAGTACATCCCTGTTGAGCATAGGGCCACCAAAATCAAAAAAGAGGCATTGTCATGAAAAAGAATAAAGAACTCGCATCCGGGAAAAAGGGGAAAGCCGCGAAGAGCGCGAAAACCTCTTCCTCAAAACTGTCGTTTGGCGCGGGTGAAAATACGGACATGCTGCTGAGATCCCTTATGGACAAGGAGCGCGAGATACTTGAAGCGGAAGACGCTCTTGTCGAATCGATGAGGCGGTTCAGGGACCTTTTCGAGCAGTCTCCTATAGGTGTCGGAATACACGATCCCAAGGGGGAACTTCTTATAGTCAACAAGGCATATCTTGATATATTCGGGTTTAAAACATTCGGACAAATAAAAACTCAGAATCTTTTTTCGGATTTCAGGATAACGGCAAAAGATGCCAAAAAGATCCGGGCCGGACAGACTATACAGTTCCACGCCCGCTGTGATTTTGAGGCCGCGGATCTTCACAGTACGAATGAGAACGCCGGTTACGCGATGTTCACCATTTCCCCGCTTCAGAGGGAAGAAGATATTATAGGTTATCTCGTCCAGGTACAGGATATAACGCAGCACAAAAAAATAGAAGAGTCGCAGAGATTGGCGCAGCTGGGGAGGCTTATATCCGATATGGCCCACGAGGTCAACAATCCGCTCATGATAATATCCGGCAGGGCGGAGATGGCTCTCTTGGGCGATATACAGGACGAAAAAATAAAGAATACTTTCGAGGTAATACTCGACCAGTGTTTTATGGCAAAGGAGATAATACTCAGGCTGCTCAAGTATTCGCGCCTCGGAAAGGTCGAAAAGACGTCCGTGGACGTCGTCAAGATACTGGATCTTATTGTTGAGATATTGAACCACCATTTTAAAATATCCAACATTGTCGTAGAGACGGATATCGAACGCGGCATTCCTCCGGCTATCGGCAATGAAAAACAGCTTCAGGAAGTGTTTATGAACGTTCTTCGGAATTCGGCTGACGCTATGCCCGAGGGAGGAAACATAAAGATCGAAGGCGTGAAGGAAAAAGATTTTCTAAAGATAATTGTAAAGGATAACGGCGACGGGATGTCGGAAGAAGTGCTTGCCAAGATATTCGAACCTTTTTTTACTACGAAGCAGAAAGGTACCGGGCTTGGCCTGGCTGTGTGCCATACCATAATAGAGGATCACGGTGGAAAGCTTTTATATGAAAGTAAACCCGGAAAAGGAACAACGGCTACGATCTTACTCCCATGTGAGAATGTGCTGATATAGAGCGCGCTTTTCGTGGCGGGGAGGAAAACGATAAAATGAGGAAAAAGACCATACTTTTAGTGGATGACGAGGCGGAAATACTGGAGATCCTTCATAACTTTCTCCATGCCGAAGGATTCGAGACTATGCAGACCAAAGACGGCCAGGAGGGCCTCGATGTTTTTAAAAAAGGGCAGCGTCCGGATATGGTTATCCTTGACGAAAAGATGCCGCGGATGAGTGGCTCGGAGTTTTTGCGGAACCTCAAAGAGCTCAAAATAGATGTTCCCGTTGTGGCATTAACGGGGTCGATAAATCTGGAGCATTTGAATCCGACTTTAAAAGAAGAATGCGAGCACATCCTCATAAAACCCGTGCGCCTTTCCGAGCTTTTAAAATTGATAAATAAAATATTGCTGTAGTAGCAAGCGTCATCCCCGCATGCTCTAAGCGGGGATCTCGTAAGAATGACCACTTTTATGTGATCCCGGATATCCGCTATCCTCCTTCGTTAAAACTATGGCGGACAGGAAGCGGATTCCGGGATGACGTCTTGATTCCCGCTTCGCCGAAGCCCTCTGGCTTTTGGCACTTCCTCGGGGGCCTTTACCCCTTGGTCGCGCGGGAATGACGTCTGCTACTCTAACTTAGGAGAAATATGACACAACAATTAACAACAGAAATATATTCGCTGGCATTCGGCGGGCAGGGCGTAGGCAAGGTAGACGGGAAAGTCTGTTTTGTGACAGGAGCTCTTCCCGGAGAGAAAGTCGTTTTCGACGTCGAGAAGGACACAGCCCGGTACGCTTCGGGGAAAGTCGTCGAGATATTGACCCCATCAAGCGACAGGACGGAACCCGAGTGTCCTTATTACGGCAGATGCGGGGGGTGTCAGCTGCAGCATATTACTTATGAAAAGGAACTTTTCTATAAGAAGCAGCAGGTGGCTGAACTCCTGGGCCGTATCGGAGGAATAAAGGATATAGAGATACCCGAGATCGTAGCGTCGAAAGAGCCGTATAATTACAGGACCTCTGTTACTTTGCATGACGCGGGAGGCGGGTGCGGTTATTACGCGATAGACGGAAAGACCGTTATGAAGATAGACAGGTGCTCGGTAGCTACAGAGGCGATAAACAGCTATCTGGAGGGAATGACTAATGAGAAAAAGGCGGAGAGGGTCACCCTGAAATCTGATCATGCCGGCAAAGTCTGGTCTTCGGAAAGTACCGGGGAACGGTTCTTTTTTGATGAGTTCAGGGGAAATGAGATCTGTCTGTCTACAAAAGGGTTCTCCCAGCCAAATAGGCACATAGCCGAGAAAATAGTTGAGACTATCGAGGAATGGATCGGCCCGGACTGCGGCGATACCGTTTTTTTCGACCTCTATTGCGGCGTCGGGTTCTTCAGTTTTCTTCTTAAGAACGACTTTCATTCACGTATCGGTATAGATTCGAGCCGGATATCGATCGATTGTGCCAAGACGACATCGGCGAAGAACGGCAGAAAGGACGTGAAGTTTTACAAGTCCGACGCCGAAGAAGCTTTTTTCTCGTTATTCGAACGCTCGAAACGTGAGAGGAACATGATCCTTATAGATCCGCCGAGAAAAGGGCTCAACGGGGATTTCATAAAGAAGCTTAAAGAGATGACCGGAGCCGAGAAGATGTATTATCTTTCATGTGATCCCGCGCGTCTCGCGAGGGACATAAAGGTGATCACGGATGAAAACGCGTGGAAGCTTGGCAGGATACGCGTTTTTGATATGTTCCCGAGGACGAAGCATATTGAGACGTTGGTGGAGTTGGTAAACAGTAAACTGTAAACAGTGAAATGGAGTAGGGTACCGGGAATCGAGTACCGGGTATCGGGGGAGCGGGATCCCAGGGTATCAGAGGATCAGGGTATTGGGGACTAGGTTATCGGGATATCAGGGACTGAATACTCGAACGTCATTCCCGTGCGACCGAGGGGCAAAGGCTCCCGAGGAAGTGCCGAAAGCCAGAGGGCTTCGGTGAAGCGGGAATCACATAGAAGTAATAATTTTTATTGGATCCCCGCTTCCTCGGGGATGACGATTATCCTTTTTACTTTAAGAGTGATCTAGATCCTTCGACTTGCTTCCGCCTTCGCTAAAGCTACGGCGGACAAGCCGGTCCCGACTTCGCCGAACTATTTTAGATCTATTTGGCTACGTCGGGCTTCGCGCTCGGGATGACAGCACTTCTGTCATCCCGAGCGGAGTGCCCGACAAGTCCGCCGACTCATCCGCCGTAGCCAGATGAAACCTGAACAGCTTGGCGAAGGAGGAAGGCGGGATGGCACGTAGTCGAGAAATCTAATATCGTCGGGTTCGGGTTATGTTCAGCCCCAACCGTAAACCCCTTTAACGATTCCAAAGACGTAACCGTACAACGAAAAACGATATACGAAACCCGGAGGCTACTATGGTTCGTTTTATTAAGCTTGTTGTCATTTTCGCACTAAGCCTGCAAATATGCGCGGGAGGTTACGCTGAAGAGTACAAGATGTCCGAGGATCCGCGTCTTGTTGACGCCCTTGAGAGTTTTTATCAGGCTGAAGAGTATATGGTCAAAGGGAACAATGAGTTTGAGCGGCGTCCCGGTCTCGCCCAGAAGATGTTCGAACATGCCGAGGATTATTTTACCAAGGCCGCGTTTCTTTACAGGGAGCATGCCAGGATCGAAGGCATAGACACAAGACGCGAAGAAGTCATATGTGAAAAAAGGGACCGTGAAGCCCACGTCATGGTGACCAAGTCTAGAAAACGCAAAAGACGGACAGACGGGCGGAAGTAGGGGGTCGGAAAATAGCGTTTAGATAGACCACGGACGACAGACGACGGATTACCCATCAGGTAAAATCCAAATTACAAAATCCAAATGACAAATGAAATCCAAATCGTTAAACCCAAAATAGCTACTTTGGATTTTTGATTTTTGTGATTCTTTTGGATTTTGGGTTTAGAATTTTGGATTTATATTTCAACAGGCATTCATTGGTGAGCTAAGATCTGCTTTCCAAATACTCCACCACCGGCGCTACGCCTTGCTCTTTTGCCAACGCTTCTGTACGGGCGAGTACCTGCGGTGTGACAGTTTGGGTTCCTTCCATAGAAGCCGTTGAGGCTCCGAAAAGATTTCCGGTATGGACAGCTTGTTCAAATGTTTTTCCGTTAGAAAGCGCGTAAAGGACTCCCGCTTTAAGTGAATCTCCGGCGGCAGTATGACATGCCGGTATTATTTTGATACCCTTCTCCTGTATAATTTTGTCCCGCATGACCAGAATGAGTCCGTTCTTATCCAATGAAACAAGGACTCCTAGGAGATCGTATTTGTCCCTTAATTTTACCGCGTATTTTTTAACGGTATCTTCGGTGATCGTGTTTTTATCCAGAACGCCTTTTTTAACGAGGCCGCTTGATGTCAGTATCTGTATGAATTCTTCGACGTTCGGTTTGATGATATCCTGAGGCGTTTTCCTGGAAATGTCCAAAACTGACATGGCTTCCTTAGGCGCGGACATATGCCAGAAATCTATTAAGAGTTCCACCTTGTCTCGGTATTTTTCCTTAACCAGTTTTACCAGTGAAGAATAATAGGGGAGAGATCTGTTATACCTGATGGGTCCCCCTGCCGAGATCACCATCCAGACAGTGCTTGAGCCCGCTTTGAACATCTCATCAAGCATTGTCATGGTCTCGCGATTGAGATCCTCAACCGTCTTTTCTGAGAGCTCCTCTGCCCACCCATGCATCACGGGAAGGGCTTCTGAGTCGACTATGTTCAGGACCTCTACCTGTTTATTTTCTTTGTCGCGTACCAGGACACAAGAGATGTTGCCGTTCAAAAAATCTTTTTCCCAGACATTGGTGATCTCGTCTTCCGCTTTTCCTGACAGCGCCACCAGAGCTATATTTTTATTAAAATTGCTGAATACCTTCGATACATTGATCTGGTCTCCGCCCGGATCCATTCGGTATCTTGCCAGAGTAAGACTGCCGTCCGGTCCGGTCTTCCATTCGATCGTAACATCAAGAGGTCCGGCATGGTTTACCCCCAGGACATTGGTGCCCGATAAAGACGCAACTTTGGCCGTATTTGCGGGTTTCTCGGTATCACCGGAATCTTTTACGGCTGCTATGACCCACTGGGCGATCTCACGGTTTACGCGTCTTTTCTCAGCATCGGCCAGTTCTTCATTATGGCGAGTGATGGCTTCCCTGAGAGACGGGCCCGTAAGGTCGTTTATGCCAAGATCCTTTAATACAATGCCTTTAATATCCACTGGTACATTATAAGCCGTACTGGTTCTGAAATCAAAGCTAAACCTGTTTTGCAAGTAATCGTCATCCCGGAGAAACTGAACCTTGTGAGGTTTGATCCGGGATCACATAAGGCTAAAAATGGTAACATATTAGAAAAAGCTGACCCCGTAAAGGGGGAGAATATGGCTGTTGGGGGGGGTTTTAGGTAAAAAGTGGCCTATATAGAGGAAATATATTGTTATTTGAGCGTTCGAGTGGTAAACTGATTATTCTAAATATGCCGGAATAGTCAGTTTTGAGGCTGTTTTCGGTTGTGATAATACTACAAGAAAAAAAGGATTGGATTCAAAGTGGAGAAAAAAATGCTTTTTGTCTCTGATTTTGACAAAACTCTTTCAACGGGGGATATGGGGTATATCCTGAGCGCAAAGCTTGGGATATCTGCGGAGCAGTTCGACCAGAAGATCGAAGAGATAAAACGCAGAAATATCGTCCAGCTCGGCGGAGAACTCGCGCACCTTATAATAAGGGATCCTGATTATGTCGGGAAAGTGACTAAAGACCTCCTTTATGAGGTCGGCAATGAAGTCGAGCTTAAAAAGGGTGTTCCGGATCTTATGAAGATCCTGTTTGAAGGGATAGATAATTGCAGTTTTGGCACGTATATCGTATCCGCTGCCCCAAAAGAATGTGTTGATAAGGCGATGGAGGGCATCTTCCCGGCAGAGAACATCTATGGCACAACTTTTCTTTTTGAAAACGGCGTAGTCCAGGATGTTATAGGGACCAATGCCGGACACGCGAAAGTATCCACTCTTGACATGTTGAAGCAAAAAGAGAATGTCACCAGATACGCCATAATATATGTGGGGGATGGATCAAGTGATGTTCATGTGATGCTGCATGTCAAATCTTACCAGGGATATACGATAACCGTATCCCCGGCGCCTTATATGGGGCATATCTGCCGGAGAAGCGTAATATCAGACAATGTTCTTTCTATTTTGGTACCGATCCTTCAAGACCTTTTAAAGTACGATGAAGGCAAGGTCCGGAAGTTTTTTGAGGATAGAGGACACGCGGTTTTAGAGTGGAACAGAGCCGATACAGAGTGGCTGGATATAGTTTAAGAAAAACATACGGACGAAAGGTTGTTAAATATGAATACAAAATCGGAGGTGTTAGGCGTGAGTACAAGCAAATTTCCAATATGTAAGAGGTACGACGGTAATCCTGTATTGACGGGTAAGGATTTTCCCGTTGAAGCCGACATTAAGAACGTTTTTAATTCCGGCATCATAAAATACAATGATGTTTATCTGATGGTCTGCAGGGTGGAGGATTCCGCGCTCGTCGACCGTTTCTGGATCGCGGAGAGTAAAGACGGCTATAATTTCACACCTTGGCCTGAGCCGGTTGAGATGCCCCATGATGATCCGGAGTTCAAGGAATATACCGCGGGTATGTATTATGACCCTCGCGTGACAAAGATAGGGGACGATTATTATATCGTTCACGCGGCCCACTCAGGCCACACCTGCCGTCTCAGCCTGGTAAAGACGGACGACTTCAAGAAATTCGAATGGAAGGGTTTTATTTCCGAGACGGATAACCGTAACGGCGTACTTTTTCCGGAGAAGATCAACGGGCTGTACGCGCGTCTCGACAGGCCGAATACCGGATCTGACACAGGCGATGTCTGGGTATCGTATTCTCCGGACCTGACATTTTGGGGAAAAGCGAGCTGCGTATTCAGGAACTATGAAGGTATAGGCTGGGCATGGACAAAGATAGGCCCGGGAGCCGCTCCCATTAAGACTGATGAGGGATGGTTGACCATCTTTCATGGTGTACGCACACAGTGTAAACAGCATTTTATCTATCAGCTGGGTGTATGTCTTCTGGATCTGGATGATCCGTCAAAGGTGAAGGCTATGAGCAAAAAGGCCATTCTCATACCCGAAGAGGACTACGAACTTGTGGGGCAGACTCCCAGCGTGGTGTTTACCTGCGGAGCCGTGGCCGAAGATGACGGAGAGATAAAACTTTATTACGGCGGTGCCGATACAGTGCAGTGCGTGGCTACTACGACCGTAGATAGACTTATTGATGCCTGTTATAATCGATAAGTTCAGTTCTGAAGATATCCGCCTTGTCAGTTGTAGAAGTTATGGTCTCATTAAATAAGGAGAAAACAGAATGCAGGAAGGTAATGTAGCTACGGAGAAGAAACCTTTGCGGGATCGGCTTCCGGTACCCACAAAGTTGTTCTACGGTCTTGGCACGGCAGTCGACATGTGGGGCATATGGCTCTACCCGTCTGTCGCTTTTGCTCTTTTTAACATGTATCTGGGCGTCTCACCGTGGCTGGTGGGTTTGGCCCTTACATTGATCCGGGTATTTGACGCCATAGTCGATCCTGTGGTGGGGTGGGTATCCGATAACCTGCGTACCAGACACGGACGCCGGCGTCCCTTCATCCTGATAGCCGGTATTTTGAGCGGACTGATGCTGCCGATCCTGTTTTGGATATCGCCGTCATGGATAAATATAAAGTTTCTCGGCGTATCCGTGATATTCTGGTACATGCTGGGTTCCAACCTGATCTATATACCCATAATCAGTTCTTTTACGGTGCCTTACTACAGCTTGAGTAATGAGATGACGCCTGATTATGAAGAGCGTACCTCCATCATGGCCTATCGTAGCATGGCCCAAAAGGTCTTCGAATTAGGGAATTTTTACGCACTCAGGTTTACCAACCTGGCCTGGTTTCTTATCCCGGGGACAGGAGAAAAGAATGTGCTTCTGGGGCTTAAGGTATATTCATCTATCCTGGGCCTGGTAATGGTTGTTTTTGCTGTAATTATTTTCTTTAAGACTAAAGAACGGTATTATGACACGGTAGTCGTGAACGTTAAAGAAAAGATCTCCTTACTGAGCTCATATGGTGAGACCTTGAGATGTAAGCCGTTCCGTCAGATGGTAATCGTCGGTGCCTCTTTTATCATAGGTACCAGTATGGTCGGTTCACTCGGTTATTACGCCACGGTTTTTTATGTATCAGCCGGGAATAAAGTTATGGGAGATAACTGGCAGTTCTTTATGGGTATAGCGTTTATGCTTGGAGGCGTTATAGGCGTTCCGCTTCTTTCGACTATCGCTCATCACATAGGCAAACGGCGCGCGGTAGTTGTAGCTTGCTGTATAGGTATTCTGGGTTACGGCGGTTCCTGGTTCCTCTATACGCCGAAGATCGTATGGCTGCAGACGGTGGCATCGGGGCTTATGGGTATGGCCGCGGCGTCTCTCTGGATGCTTCATAGCTCTATCGGTGCCGACATCATTGACTACGATGAACTTAATACGCATGAAAGAAGAGAAGGTTCTTTTACCGCGTGCGCTTCATATATTCTTAAGCTGGGGAACTCATTAGGTTATTTTTTCTCCGGCCTTATTCTTTCATGGGTTGGTTTTACCTGGGATCGCCAGGTTCAGCTTCCCTCGACTATACTCGGGATCCGCGTGTCGCTGGCTTTCCTGCCGATCGCGGGTATGATCCTGGCTATAATCTTTGTTTTGAAGATGCCCATTACGAAACAGATAGCTCAGGAAAACCGCAGGAAGCTCGAAGAGCGAAGGGGGGCGGTGTAAATTATATAAGTGCTGGTAGCAAAGTAGGTTACAATAAAAAAGCCACTCAAAAGAGTGGCTTTTTTATTGCTCCCCCACGTCTTAACCTGGTCGAACCTAACCTGGTTATATTTGCAGACCTACCTTGATGTTTTATCAAATGTAAACGGTAAGCTGGGAATAGATAATTGGGAATTGGGAATGGTGAAAAGCCGGGAATTGAGAATAGTGCCCCTGTTACAATTCCCTATTCCCCATTCACCCTTCCCCAAAATAGCTGCCTAGTGCTCCGCAACTGAATTCTATGTACTGAATACTGAAATAGTTCCCCCAATCCGCAAATCTCCTTGCCCAAACCCGGCTTTTCGTATATCATATGAAGACTAAATAATATTAAGTATGATCAAGTAAAAGGAGATTAAAATGTACAGAGAAGAGATAAAGGTCCTTGACTGCACAATACGTGACGGTGGACTCATAAACGACCATTTTTTTGAGGATAATTTTGTTCGCGAGGTCTATAAAGCGGTATCGGCCGCTGGCGTGGACTATATGGAAATAGGGTACAGGGCTTCAAAAAATATTCTGTCGCCCGATGAATTCGGTAAATGGAAATTTAGCGAAGAGGATGAAATAAAACGGGCTATCGACGGTATAGAGTCGCGGACGAAACTTTCGGTAATGGTCGATATCGGGAGGGTCGAGAAGCATGACATACTGCCGTGTAAGGATAGCGTTCTGGATATGATACGTGTAGCTACGTATGTGAAGGATATTGATAAGGCTATAGACCTGGCCAATGAGGCATTATCGAAAGGGTATGAGACCACCATAAACATAATGGCGATATCAGCGGCCATAGAAACGGAACTTGACGAGGCGTTGGCACAGGTGGAGTCAGAGACCAAGGTTTCCGCGGTATACATAGTGGACAGTTTTGGATCTCTTTATTCCGAGAACGTAACTCATTTGGTGAACAAATATAAGAAGTTTATTAAGACCAAAGAGGTGGGCATGCACGCTCATAATAACCAGCAGCTAGGGTATGCCAATACCATACAGGCGATCATAGATGGGGTGAATTTTGTTGACGCGACCATTTATGGTATAGGAAGAGCTGCCGGCAACTGTCCTCTGGAGCTTCTTATGGGTTTTCTCAAAAACCCAAAATTTGATCTCAAGCCCATACTGGACGTCATATCAAAAGAGTTTATTCCCCTGCGTAAAGAGATAGAATGGGGATACCTTATCCCTTACGCCATAACCGGGATGCTCAACGAACATCCCAGAATGGCGATGGCTCTGAGAAAAACGGAGAACAAGGACGACTATCTCGAATTTTTTAAAAGTATGTCTGCTACGGAGATAGATTAACAGCAGTACCGGGTTGTGGGTGTCGGGTACCGGGCAAGATCTCACGGTACCTGATCCTCGATACTCGATACTCGGTACAAAATATGGATATTAAAACGTTTAAAAAAACGCCTCTTATGGGTATCGTAAGAGGTGTTTCTATTAAAGACATAGAGCCTCTTCTGGAGACGGTGATCTCTGCGGGTCTTGAGACTATAGAGATCACGATGAACACTCCTTCCGCGGCGGATATTATAAAAAGAGTGTGTGAACTTTCCGCGGGAAGGATAGAGGTCGGCGCCGGGACAGTCCTTGGCATGGGATCGCTGGAAGAGGCGGTAGGCGCGGGTGCCGGATTTATTGTTTCTCCGGTAACCGAAGAAGATGTCCTGGTCCATTGCGTGAAGAACAAAATACCGGTGTTTCCCGGGGCGCTTACTCCTCAGGAAGTATTCAATGCCTGGGATATGGGAGCGTCCATGGTGAAGATATTTCCGTCGAGCCTGTTTGGGCCAAAGTATTTCAAGGAACTTAAAGCCCCGCTTGACAAAGTGGAACTTATGGCCGTAGGCGGCGTGCGTCCCGAGAACATAAGCGAATATTTTTCCTGCGGCGCGAATGCCGTAGCGTTCGGTTCCAGCGTTTTTAAAAAAGAACTTCTGGAATCGGGAGACTTCGCCGCGATTGGCGACCTTGTCAGGCAGTATGTGGACGGGGTGAAGAGGGCGATAGGGTAGTTGACCATAATGTAAGAGTAAAACCCAAATGTCAAAATCTAAATGACAAATGAAATCCCAATGACAAAATTCAAAACGCAGCGTCTTTGGATTTTTATGATTCCCTTGGATTTTGGGTTTAAGATTTAGGATTTAAATTTCAGCTAACGGCTGATCACTGATTACTGATGACTGATGACTAAAAATAGAGAGCTCAAGTATGCGACTAATTTCCTGGAACGTTAACGGTATAAGAGCCATAAAGGGAAAAGGATTCCTGGAATGGTTCGAAAAAGAGTCACCGGACATATTATGTGTCCAGGAGACAAAAGCTTTGCCCGAACAGCTGGATACTGATCTTCTTGAGCCAGACGGATATAAGACATACTGGAACAATCCGAACCGTAAAGGTTATGCCGGGGTGGCGGTTTTCAGTAAAAAAGAACCGTTATCCGTTGAAACAGACTTTTCATCAGGCCGACTGGATACCGAAGGACGGTGTCTGACGCTGCATTTTAAGGACTTTGTCCTTAAAACTTGCTATTTTCCCAACGGCGGGGGGAGCCCGGAAAGACTTAAGTACAAACTGGATTTTTATAAGAAGTTTTTGAAGCATGTGGACGGGATAAAGAACAGGAACATCATCATATGCGGTGACGTCAATACCGCGCATAAAGAGATCGACCTGGCGCGCCCCAAACAGAACGAGATGTTTTCGGGTTTTCTTCCGGAAGAGAGGGCGTGGATGGACAAGTTCGTCTGTCACGGGTATGTGGATACTTTCAGGGAATGCTGCGCTGAAGGCGAGAACTATTCGTGGTGGGATTATAAAACGCGTTCGAGGGAAAGGAACGTTGGCTGGAGAATAGATTATTTTTTTATTACAGAGAAGCTTAAAGGACGCCTTAAAGACGCTTTTATAATGACGGACGTTTTTGGAAGTGATCATTGTCCGGTGGGGATAGAGATCGCATTGTAGGGAATTGAGAACAGGGAATAGGGAATAGAGTGAAGAGGGAAATACCAAAATTATTGATAGCCGACTCTAAAGGCAGAGTATACGACTCGCCGTATCTTGAGGCGACGGGGATGAAGGGCGGAGAATATTTCCGACTGAGGCCGTCGGATCTCGTGGAGCTGCATCCGGACAGTGAGCTTTTCCTTCTTCCCGATCGGGCTCCGATAGGGTACAACCCGGATTCGGAGACATTTGTGGATATCGCCGAAGACCCGTTCTGGCCGGGAGGGGAACAATATTCGGCCGTAGCGGCTTTTGTCGCCCCGGGATTTACCTCCACATACAGCGCTTCGTATCGTGAGATCGGCCGGCCGAAGATGCTTCCGCTTTTCAGTTATTCCGCGGTGGCTTTATACAAAGAGAAGTTTTTCGTCGCCGCGACCCGGGTGGACACGGAAAAACGTCAGGAACTGGCAGGTATGAGCGTTAAGCTTTTGTCGAAAAAGGTGAAAGCGTTCAGGAAGACGTTTCCCGATAACAGGCTTGTTCGTCATCTGGAAAGATGCGCTCTTGAGTACGGATGTCCCGCCGCGAAGAACTTTTTTCTTGAAAGATACGAAGGCCCTTTGCCGACATCGCCGAAGTGTAACGCGAGATGTATAGGGTGTATATCGCATCAGCCCGGAGGTGAATGTTCTATAACCCAGCCGCGCATAACTTTTGTTCCCACACCGGAGGAGATCGCGGAAGCGGCGCTTTATCATATATCCAGTGTTGCCGACCCGGTGGTCAGCTTCGGACAGGGCTGTGAAGGCGAACCTCTTATGGTGGGGAATACACTTATCGAAGCCGTACGTATTATCCGAAAGGTTACGACAAAAGGCGTCATCAACCTGAACACCAACGCGAGCCGCCCGGATGTCATAAAACAGCTTTTTGATGCGGGGCTTGATTCTATCAGGGTAAGTATGAGCAGCGTTCGTGAAAAGTATTACTCGGCTTATCATCTTCCGAAAGGCTACGCGTTCAGGGACGTTGTAAAGTCCATAAAGAACGCTAAAAAAGCCGGAGGGTTCGTCTCGGTAAATTATTTTGTAGTGCCGGGTTTTACCGATTCGAAAGGGGAATACGCGGCGTTCAGGAAATTTCTTGATAAGACTGGTATTGACATGATACAGTGGCGTAACCTGAATTTCGACCCTAGGGCATATTTTAGGAAACTGAAAATAAGCGTAAAACAGAGCGATATGATAGGGGTAAAAGAGGTCATAAAAGGTATAAAAAATGATTATCCCGATATGATGCACGGGTATTTCAATCCGTCGAAGAGAAGGGTTAAGCGAAGTAGGAGCTCGGCGTAGGTTGAAGGGTTACGGCTAGAGAAACGGTTGTCGTCATAGGGTTGCGTTTAAACCATGGGCGCTTGTTAGATCCCTCGACTCGCTTTCGCCTTCGCTGAAGCTACGGCGGACAAGCCGCTCGCTCGGGATGACACTACTTCTGTCATTTCGAGCGGAGTGCCCGAAAGGGCACGTAGTCGAGAAATCTAATATTGCTTGGTTGTGGTTTGGCCCCAACCGTAAACCCTTTAACGATTCCAGAGACGTAACCGATTAACGATTGACGTAAGTTGAGGAACTATGGTAAAGATTTTATACTTGATAATAGGGGGTACGATAGGGACAGTCTCCAGGTATGGAGTATCCGGATTTGTTCACCGCGTTCTCGGGGCGAATTTTCCATACGGGACGCTTACGGTGAACTTCGCCGGATGTTTTCTGATAGGACTTCTGGCCGCGCTGGCTGATAAAAAGTTTTTATTGAATGTGAATGCCAGGGTGTTCCTGATGATAGGGTTTTGCGGGGCGTTTACCACATTTTCCACTTTTATGCTTGAGACCTCCAACCTTATAGACAACGGCGAGACTATGCGCGCCTTTATGAATCTGTTTTTGAGTGTTGTTGTAGGGTTTGCTGTTTTCAGGTTAGGGCTTTTGATGGGAGAGATCCTTTAAGAGGAAGGGAAGATTAAAATGAAGATACCGGCAGATGGGAAATTACTCAGGATTTTTGTGGGAGAAGCTGACAAATGGCAGGGACGACCGCTTTACGAAGAACTGGTAAACCTGGCAAGAGAAAAAGAATTAGCGGGCGCGACCGCCATAAAAGGGTTTTTGGGATTTGGATGTAAAAGTCATATGCACTCGTCCAAGGTCTTACGCCTTTCCGAGGATCTCCCGGTCATAATCGAGATAGTAGACAGCGCGGAAAAGATCGAACAGTTCCTCCCGCATCTTGATGAGATGGTGAAAGAGGGGCTTGTTACAATTGAAAAAGCCAATGTGGTCATGTATCGAGCGTCGGAGTAGAGGAGAAGGGAATAGAGCCGGAAGCTGGGAATTGAGAATAGTGCCCATGTTACAATTCCCTATTCCCCATTCACCCTTCCCCCAAATAGCTCCCGGTGCTCAGCAACTGAATACTTAATACTGAATACAAACATGGCAAGCAAAATACTATCATTCATACTTATCGGATCAATACTCCTCTCTGGTTGCGCTCCACAGCCGCCGGAGATAGACGTTACCGTGGGCGGAAGCGCGGCGGTAATCATCGATGCCCGTAACGGGAACGTCCTGTTCGAGAAGAATCCCGGAGCGAAATACCCGCCCGCGTCGACGACAAAGATCATGACGGCTATTGTAGCGATAGAGACGCTTTCTCTGGATACCGAGGTCGTTCCTACGGCTAAAGCGCTTTACGTCGAGCCGACGATAGCGGGACTTAAACCGGGTGTTAAGTACAAGCTCAGGGATCTTATATCCGCCATACTTATCAAGTCAGCGAATGACGCCGCCCGGGCTATAGCATTTGAGATATCAGGCAGCGAGAAGGATTTTGCGATCGTTATGAACAAAAAAGCCGAAAGAATAGGTATGGAGAACACGCACTTTGCCAGTGCGTCGGGGCTGCCGACCGGGGAAAAGGATTCCCAGTATACCACGGCTACGGACCTCGCGAAGATGATAAGGTACGCTTCCAGGTACCATGTGATACTGGATGCTATGTCCAAGGAGGACGCGGTCATATACGGAAGCGACGGGAAACGAATATATCTTAAAACACATAATAAAAGCCTGTTTAAATATCCGGACGCTCCGTGGGGAAAGACAGGGTACACTATAGAGGCGCGGCGTACTTTTGCCGGCGTGGATCCTTCGTATGAACCCCGGATAGCTTTCGGGCTCCTGAGGTCTAACGATCTTTGGAACGATATAATGACTCTCAAGAACAAGGGCCTCGAGCTGTACGAGATGTCCAAACGCACCCGCCTGTTCGAGTTTCTCAAGTGGATGAGCGGGCAGCGGGAGAGAGGGCGTGAAGGAGCAATAGCGTATAGCGGATAGCGTTTAGTCGACAGACCGCAGATGACGGACCACCTGCCATATTAAATCCAAATGAAAAAATCCAAATGACAAAAGAAATCCAAATGACAAAACTCAAAAGTAGCGTTTCTTTAGGATTTTGGATTTTTAAGATTCCTTTGGATCTTGGGCTTAGGATTTTGGATTTATGTTCGGGCTATCATGTAGGATATGGTAGAATATTCGATAAATAAGGGAAGGTGAAAAATGGCTACTAAAAAAACAAAAGCAAAAGCAAAAGCAAAATCAAAAACTGCAAAAAAGAAAAAAGTGGCAAAGAAGATAAGCATGGAAGACCTGCTGGGTGAATTGCAGGCGAGGTTTGATGTCATCGAGCAAAAGCTTGACGCGATTTTGTCAAAATCTACAAACCTATCCCGCATGGTAAGTGCGGAACGCGATCTGGGGTTCAAGACCCATGCTACCGTGGCAAAAAAATTCCCTGTGCCGCAAGACAGACCTCCCAGAGAAAGAAAGATGTATAAAGCCGTTTGCGCGGACTGCAAAAAAGACTGCGAAGTACCTTTTGTACCGAGAGAGGGTCGTCCGGTATATTGCAGGACATGCCACGCTGACCGAAGGAACGGTAACATTTCCAGGCCTCTTCCGCCGAACACCGAAGAGATAGTGTCGGAAATAGCCAAGACGCTTAAGATCGATATACCCGGACCGACAAAGGCTAAATCTAAGAAAGCTAAAGCCACGGTCGCTTTGGCGAAGAAGACTAAAGCTAAGCCCAAGGCCAAGAAACTGGCAGCGAAAAAGCCGGCGGCTAAGAAAACGAAGGCGAAGAAAGCCAAGGGTAAAAAGTAGGCGTTCATCAGGCTCATAGCTGATAGGTGATAGGATTCGTCCGCAGGTCACGGTTCACGGACCACCTGTCAGATCAAATCCAAATGTCAAAATCCAAATGAGAAATGAAATCCAAATGACAAAACCCAAAAGTAGCGTTCCTTTAGGGTTTTGGATTTTTATGATTCTTTTGGATTTTGGGCTTAGGATTTTGAATTTCAATTTCTACGAGCATCTAGAATCTACTTTCGGTTACATAAAAATCCCCTTGACTCATACTACTATTACTATTATAACTTAGCTATGCATCGCAAACTTCCAATAGCATTTTTGTGGCACATGCACCAGCCCCTGTATAAGGATCTGGTATCGGGCAAATATCATCTCCCGTGGGTGAGGCTGCATTCGACGTATTCATACCTTGATATGGCGGCTATTATTGATAAGTATCCCAAGGCAAAATGCACTTTTAATATTACTCCTTCGCTTATCTGGCAGCTTAAGGACATCTCTTCCGGAGAGCCGGTAGACGATGTTTTTCTCGAGTTGACTGCCAAAAACGCCGACGGTATAAGTGAGGATGAAAAGATCTTTATCCTCAGGAACTTTTTTTCCTGCGACTGGAAAAGGGCGGTAGCGTCATCGCGAAGGTATGTTGAACTTCTGGAAAAAAGAGGCGAAGACCCGGCCGAGGGAGCTCTCAGGGTGAAGTCGCCGGAGTTCAGTTCGCAGGATATGCGGGACCTGCAGGTATTGTTCAATCTCGCATGGTGCGGGTTCACGCTTAGGGGGAAAGATCCGCTGATAAAAGAACTCGTCGAGAAGGGGGCCGGCTATACCGAAGATGATAAAAAGAACCTGCTGGAACATCAGGCAAAAACGGTGAAGTCCATACTGCCGTTGTATAAACGCCTGCAGGACGAGGGGAAAATAGAGATATCCACTACGCCGTTCTATCATCCTATTTTGCCTCTTTTGTGCGGGGACTCATCCGGCAGGGGGATAGACCATAAAGATGACGCGAAGGTGCATGTCAAAAAGGCGATAGCTCTGTATGAAGAGGTCTTCGGAAGGAAGCCCGAAGGTATGTGGCCGGCTGAGGGAAGCGTAAGCCAGCAGATAATACCGATCCTTGCCGACGAGGGAATAAAGTGGATAGCTTCCGACGAGGGTATAGTTATCGAGTCTTTTCGCGGAGAAGATATTCCCCGTGGCGAACTTATTTATAATGCTTTTACCGCGGAAGAAGACGGCAGATCTATTGATATAGTTTTCAGGGATATAAATATATCCAATGCTATAAGTTTCAAGTATTCGAACTTCTCGGGTAAAAAAGCTTTTCACGACATGTACGCGGATCTTAAGGGAATAGCAAAAAGTTTTTCTCACGATAAACGGGAGCATCTGGTTCCTGTTATACTCGACGGGGAGAACCCCTGGCCGTATTATCCGGACGGTGGGCAGGGTTTTCTCGCGGCGACATATAAAAAGCTGTCCGCTTCAGACAGTATGGAGATGGTGACGATAGGGCAGTACCTCAAGAATAACGGCGAAAGAAAACGTATAGGGAAACTTTTCAGCGGTTCGTGGATAAACAGGAATTTTGATAAATGGTCCGGGTCTCCGCAGAAAGACAAAGCCTGGGAATACCTGCAGAAAGCCAGGGAAGCGGCTTTCGCGGATGGAGTACCTTCGCCTGAAGTCCTTGAAGAGCTTTATATCGCGGAAGGCAGCGACTGGTTCTGGTGGTACGACGAGTTCGGCACGGAGCTTAACCTCGTATATGACGATCTGTTCAGGCTGCATCTTTCCAACGTGTATAAGCTTATGGGTCAGGAAGAGCCGCATTACCTGAAGGAAGCAGTTCCTTCGACGCCGGGCGTAAGGAAGCTGCCTGCCGGCGGCGCGCGCGCCGAGATGGCTAGTATGCCGAATGTGCTTTTTGTTTCTTCAGAAACGGTGCCTTTTTCCAAGACGGGAGGATTGGCGGACGTAGCCGGGAGTCTTCCGAGAGCGCTGGCGGAGCTGGGCTGCGACGTTAGAGTGGTAACGCCGCTTTACAGATGTGTCACCGACCTTGATTTTGAATTGATAAAAGAGGCGGAGAATGTTAAATGTCCTTTTCCTGACGGGACGGAACGGTTCGATGTGTATTCTGCCCGGGAAAACGGAGTGACTTTTTATTTCGTCCGTAACAAAAAATATTATGACCGCGCGGGGCTGTATGGTACCGCCAGTGGCGACTATCACGACAATGCCTGCCGGTTCAGTTTTTTCTCCAAGGCGGCTCTGGGCACAGCGGACGTTATGGGGTTTCGTCCGGACGTCATACACTGTAACGACTGGCAGTCGGCGCTCATCCCGTTCTATCTAAAGTACAAACTTACCGATAGCAGCATTTTCAGGCATGTCAAAACGCTTTTCACTATACACAACATGGCGTACCAGGGTGTCTTCAAAAAGAAGATGATGAAAAAGGCGGGTATCCCTGAAAAGTTCTTTAACATGAACGATCTGGAGTTTTACGGCAAGCTGAATTTTATGAAGGCGGGCATACTTTATTCTGACGCCATCAATACGGTAAGCTACCGGTATGCGGAGGAGATCATGACTTCCCAGTACGGCGCCGGTCTTGACGGACTGGTGCGGTCAAGAAAAGACGTGCTCTACGGGATACCGAACGGTGTCGATTATTCGGTGTGGAGCCCTAAAAATGACAGTCAGATAAAAGCCAACTATGACCTGTCGGACGTCAGTGGAAAGGTGGAATGCAAGAAAGATCTTCTCGAATACACAGGACTCGACATATCGATGGACGCCCCGCTTATAGGTTCGGTGACGCGTCTGGCTGAGCAGAAGGGCATGGACCTGGTGGCGAAGATAATGGACAGGATAACGGCGTTAGGAGCCGGAGTCGTGGTTCTTGGTAACGGTGACGCGAGATATAACAGGATATTTGCTGACCTGGTATCGAAGTATCCCGGCAAGGTATACGTATGCAATTCTTTTAATGACGAATTGGCGCATAAGATAGAATCAGGCTGTGACATGTTTCTTATGCCGTCAAGGTACGAACCGTGCGGACTTAATCAGATGTACAGCACCAAATACGGGACTATCCCCATCGTCAGGGCTACCGGGGGGCTTGATGACGCCATAGTGGACTATGACGCGGAGAGGGAACTGAGTAACGGGTTCAAGTTCGGTCCGGCTGATCCCGAAGCTTTGTATAAGGCCATAGAACGGGCAGTCACTCTTTATAAAGATAAAGACGAGTGGAAAGCTCTGATAAAAAGAGCCATGAAATGTGATTTTTCATGGGAAAGATCGGCCGGGCAGTATCTTTCTTTGTACAACAAACTTACATCTTGACGATTTAAGCATAAATATTTCTGTTGACAGAGGTTAGGGGGAGAGGGTACAATTTATTCTCGTTTCTTAATATAATATTATTTATGTTTCGTCATATATAATATACTAAATCAGGAAAGGTTACCAAATGGGGAATTCGGACGCGGTAAAAGATACAAACCGTAATGAAGATGCTGAGGCGACTTCTCAGTCGCCGGAGGCAAACGTGTGTCCGGCGAGAGTTTTCGATATTCCTCAGAGTTACGGAGACAACCGTATAACTTTGATGGTCAGGGACCCCTGGACCGTTTATTCCTATTGGGAGATAAGCAAAGATGTAGAGGGCGGCGTCCGCGGGCAGATCGAGCGTGACGGACTCACCGTTTCAAAAAGCGTTCTCAGGGTATCTGAAGTATCAGGAGAAGGCGATGACTCCGAAGAGAAGAAGGCCTTCGAGATCACGTTGAAGGACTGGGCGGACAGCTGGTATCTGCATGTGGGTGATCCGGGCAAAAAGTGGGTCGCCGAAGTGGGTATAGTCTGTGAGACCGGAGAATTCTTCTGCCTCGCGAAGTCCAACCCTGTCAGCACACCTACCAACTCTATGTCGGATGTATGCGACGGCGACTGGATGGGATCCGATCTGCTTTACTATAAGATGCTGTCTTACGGTCTTGGTGAAAGTTCTTTTGAGGTCAGAGAACAGGTGGACAGCCATCTGCGCAAATGGCTCTTTTCCGGCGGGATGACTTCAGGCATGTTCGGCAGAGAAAGCCTTGACGGAGGTAAAGAGTGAACGATCCCAAAGGTTACCTCGCACTGGTCCTGCACGCGCATCTTCCTTTTATACGCCATCCGGAACACGAGACTTTCCTGGAAGAGAACTGGCTGTTCGAAGCGATACAAGACACATACATACCATTAATAGAGGTTTTCGACAGGCTTATAGACGACGGCGTGGATTTTCGCATGACCGTATCTCTGAGTCCCACACTCCTCAATATGCTCAGGGACGAACTTCTTGTTTCCAGATATCTGAAGCATTTGGATAAACTTACCACTCTGGCCCGGATGGAGGTCGAGCGTACTAAGTCCGACGAACGCGTAAATAAGCTTTCCGTCATGTACCTCGAAAGATACACGCGCGCCAAACATGTATTTTCGGAAAAATATAACAACGACCTCGTGTCGGCGTTCAAACGTTTTCAGGATCTGGGCAAGGTAGAGGTAATAACCTGCTGTGCCACGCACGGATACCTGCCACTTATGGACCTGTACAAACCCGCTATAAAAGCGCAGGTAAAAGTGGCTGTTGATACGTACGCGGAGATGTTCGGGAAGCCGCCTAAAGGTATATGGCTGCCCGAATGCGCTTACCAGCCGGGACATGATGAGATACTGGCGGAGTTCGGGATAAGCTATTTTTTTGTGGAGACACACGGCATAATGTTTGGTACGCCCAGGCCGCGTTACGGAGTTCACAGCCCGTATCTGTGCGATTCGGGTGTGGCTGCATTCGGACGCGACATGGAAAGTTCGAAGGCCGTATGGAGTTCCAAGGAAGGGTATCCCGGAGACCACAGTTATCGCGAGTATTACAGGGACCTGGGTTTTGACCTGGATTACGACTACATCAAGCCGTTCATAAACGGAGACGGGACAAGGATCAACACAGGCATAAAGTATCACAGGATAACCGGAGACTCGGATTTTAAGGATATATATGACCGCCAGGCGGCCATGGATACGGCGGACAGTCACGCGGGTAATTTTGTTTTCAACAGGGAAAAACAGATCGAGCATCTTTCGGGGCTGATGGATCGCAAACCCATAATTGTATCTCCATATGACGCGGAACTTTTCGGTCACTGGTGGTTCGAAGGTCCGGAATGGCTGGAAGCATTCCTGAGAAAGATGGACCATGACCAGGATACCGTCAAGACAACCACTCCCGGAGAATACCTGGAACTTTACGACAAATATCCCGTAATGAAACCGTCCATGTCCAGCTGGGGATACAAGGGCTACAGCGAGGTCTGGCTTGACGGCTGTAATGACTGGATATACAGGCATCTTCATAAAATAGCGGAACTCATGATAACCGCCGCGAGAGAACATGAGAATGCTACGGGTATGGAGAAGAGGGTACTGAACCAGATGGCGAGGGAGCTGCTTCTGGCGCAATCCAGCGACTGGGCTTTTATAATCAAAACAGGGACGTTCACCGAGTATGCTGTTAACAGGACGAGAGAGCATATAGGCCGTTTTCTGGCGCTTCACTCGCAGCTTAAAGACGGCAATATCGATACCGGTATGCTTGAGGACGCCGAAAAGAAATATAATGTTTTCAAAGGAATAGATTACAGTATTTACGCGTGATCCCGGGGCCATGGTGGCCGTCGGGGAGGGCAGTTCACCTAAGATAAAGGGGGGTGTATCCGGGGATGATGAAACGAGTAATCAAGAAATTTACGAAGAAAGCAACAGCAAAAAAAGCCACTACTACCGCAAAGACTAAAAAAAGAACTACTAAAAAAACTAGCAAAGACGATCTCTTTTCTTTGATCGAGAAAAAAGCTTATGAGTTCTACCAGGAACGCGGCTATAACCACGGCGAAGACCAGAACGACTGGCTCGAGGCCGAGAAGATAGTTCTGAAAAAAGCGAAAGTATAAATTAAGTCTCGCGGGCGGGGGACTTCGGTTCCCCGCCTAGGGCATGATCGAAACGGCAGGGAGATAATCATGAAAGAAGTATTATGCGTTATCCTCGGAGGAGGAAGAGGAAGCCGGCTTTCTCCGCTTACAAATGAAAGATGTAAACCTGCCGTACCGCTTTTCGGGAAATACAGGCTTATAGATATTCCTGTAAGTAACTGCCTGAATTCCGGATTCAACCGTATTTATATTCTTACCCAGTTCCTCTCAGAGTCACTTAACAAACATATAAATCGTACATACAAAATGGACCCTTTCACCAAGGGCTTCGTGGATATCATGGCGGCCGAGCAGTCCATGGACGATACCGACTGGTTCCAGGGAACGGCGGACGCCGTTAGGCGGTGTCTTAAGCACTTTAACGATCCTGCGTTGAAGCATATTTTTGTTCTGTCGGGCGACCAGCTGTACAAGATGAACTTGCGGGACATGTATCGCAGCCACGTAGAGAAGAACGCTGACCTGACGGTTGCGTGTAACCCCGTATCAGCCGACGCGGTTTCCGGACTAGGGATAATGGGGATGGACAAGAACTCCAAAATAAACAAGTTCGTCGAAAAACCCAAAGAGCTTTCAGAGGTAAAAGACGTCGCGATGAAACATAACGGCGAGACGATGTATCCCGGATCTATGGGGATATACCTTTTCAATAAAGACACGCTTATAGAACTTCTCACTAAGGACAAGAAAGTCGATTTCGGGGGAGAGATAATCCCGGATGCCATAAACGTCAAAGAAACGTACGCTTACCTTTTTGACGGGTACTGGAGGGACATCGGTACCATAAAGAACTTTTACGAAGAGAACCTTACCCTTACGGGGTCGATGCCGCCGCTTGACATGTTCGACGAAAGGTGGCAGATATTCACTCGCAGCAGACACCTTTCGCCGGCAAAGTTCGAAGACAGCGTCTTGTGCGAAAGCATAGTCTCCGAAGGCGCTATCGTGATGTCGTCAAAGATAAAGAATTCCATTATAGGCCTGAGGTTCAGGGTGGGAGCCGGTTCTGAGATCAACGATACGGTCGTTATGGGCTGCGATTTTTATGAGACAGTGAAAGAGATAGAGGAGAACACGCTTAAAGGGGTGCCGCCTCTGGGTGTGGGAAAAAACTGCCGCATACAGAAAGCGATACTTGATAAGAATGTAAGGATAGGCGACAACGTAAAAATAATCAATCCCAAAAAACTTGATAATTTCGAGGGGTCGAATTATTACATAAAGGACGGTATCACGATCATATGTAAAAATACCGTTATCCCTTCGGGAACGGTCATCTGAGCGCGGTATTGCGGCGTTCATATCCAGGAAAGAAAATATTATGCCGGACACATTTTTGATAACGATAATTTTTATTGTACTATGCACTGTGATAGGGGCGTTCATCAGTGGGCGGTCAAAAGACAGCTGTCTTAAAAGTTTCTCCGGCAGTTCTGTCGTCCTCGCGGAGAACGACGGGAAGCTGGTGTGGGGGACACTGAGGGTAGAGAACTCGGCCCTGGAACTGGCCTATGCCGAGCCGTACACCGACGCCGAAGGGCACCTGGAGACGAGTTATATAGTTTACAAGAACGAATACGAAAATATAAAGATGATAGTGCGCTACACGGACGATCTTGATCCCCGCATGGCGGCGGCAAGAGAGAAAAAGCTCAAAAAAGTATGTCATCCGGGTATTTGTTCCCGGCTGGCGAGACACACCCGTAATTTTTTCGGCACAGTAAGGGATTCTCTTCTTGAAGTGGTGGATCTCTTGATAGGCAGGATGAAGACCGCGACCCCCGCCGGTATGGTACTTAAGGGGCAGGAAAAATATACTTCCACACTGCAGAAACAGCTTGTGACTTCCACCGGAACGTCGTATGAACCCATTCTTGAAAGATATCTTGGCAAAAGGATCGTACTTTTAGTTATGTATGGTGAAAAAAAGAAGGAATATTCCGGTATTCTCAAAGAATATACTTCTGAATTCATAGAGATATATGGGTCGCAATGCCGAGACGGGCGTACGGAACAGGTGCGAGAAGCGGATATGGTGACCTCCCGCGCGACTGGGATAGTAAGGCACGCAGGTGATCAAGGGGAGGCAAAATGAAGGTCCTTGGCATAAGCGGCAGTCCGAGAAGGGGCGGCAACACCGACCTGGTACTCGATAAGGCTCTCAAAGGCGCCACTTCTTCCGGCGCGGATACTGAAAAGATAGTGCTGGAAGACCTTGATATCTCTCCCTGCGCCATCGAAGAGTACGAGAAGGTAAACGATGAGGGTTTTTCTGTTGTGGATGATGACATACATATCATTTTCAGGAATATACAGGAAGCCGACGCTGTCATACTGGCGTCACCTGTTTTTTTCGGCAGCATAAGCGCCCAGATGAAGATCATGATAGACCGGTTCCAATGCGTATGGCTGGCTAAATACACGCTCCAAAAGGATC
>JAVCCB010000051.1 GCA_030765685.1 Candidatus Tantalella remota
GCGTAAAAAAAGGCTGTACGGGAAAAAGAGAGGCGTATACAAAACAAAGATAGCGTCTCGAGCCGGCCTTTCCGAAAGAAGCGCCACAATGACAAATTGCCCAAAATTCATAACAGTGTAAAATAAATACGTTATTACGATAATAAATAAAAAAAGCTGTGGCACAAATAACAGTATGAATAATATGTAGACCGGGAAAAGCAGAACCAGGATAAGGTTAAAGATGATGTCCTGAATGCCGGCAAAAAAATCTCCCCACCTGAAAACGCGGAAATCAAACATGTTCTTGTGCTTTCGCAGGTTTATCCTTACGTAACACCTGTCCCATCTCACACGCTGTTTAAACAGGCCGAACCACGTATTAGGAACGTCGGTCATCGCGACCGCTTTCGGCGCAAAAGCAACCTTGAAACCCAGCTTCCTTGTTTTTAGCGTTAAGTCTAGATCCTCTCCGTATTCCGGGTCAGCGCCTTTCACGTCCGCGAGCACCTCTTTTCTGAAACAGCTAAACGCGCCCGAGGCGATCTGGAGCGTATCTGTAAGAGCTGCCCAGCGTCTCCCGACTGATATACCCATCCCGTACTCTGCCGCCTGCAGGCGCGTGACAAGGCTCTCCCGGTCGTTGCGCACCTTAAGATTTCCGCTTACGGCGCCGACTTTCAGGTCTTCGAACGGTTTTATCGCCTCTCTTATAGCGTCTCTGTCAATAGCTACGTCTCCGTCGAAATGGATCACGATCTCGCCTGTGGCGAACTTAAACCCGTAATTTACCGCCGCGGGTTTCCCGCTTCTTACGGTAGTGCGGATATACTTAATGAGTCCTTTTTCTTCATAGGGCCGGCAGAGTTCTTGTGTTCTGTCCTCAGAGCAGTCATCCACTATAATAACTTCGAGCTTCGGATAATTACTTTCAAGTATCGAATCAATGGTAAGCTTGAGCCTCTCCCCTTCATTGCGAACGGGCACTATAGCGCTTACCTTCGGCAGATACGTCACAGGTTCGTTTTCCGCGGTTTCTCTTCGGAATAGATCCAGAAAAAAAATAGCCGTGTTTGTAATGTAATAACGCATGGTGTCAAAGGCAAGAGCCGGCGCGAAAAGGAAAAATACAGCCAAAGGAGAACGCGCCATCACATCATCTACGGAAAATTGTATGTAATTGAAAAACCCGGATATAAAGCTACCCATTACCGTTTATATAGCTTGCACTTTACGGTCATTCCGAACTTCAGAAAATCAGGCGGTATTTTTTTATCAGTGAAAGATATCCTCACCCTAAAAACTCTCTTCGGCGAAAAATAGTATTTCGCGAACATCTTGGGCATGGTCTCGATCTCCGCGGAAACAGCATCAATCCGGCCGTTAAATTTATTGCGGGAAGACGGTGTAAAAACCTGCGCTCTTTTTCCGATGGATAGCTGATTTATGTATTTTTCCGGAACAAATGCCTCCACCCAGTATGCCCCGACAGGAAGCGTGCCGTAGACAGCATCCCCTTTCGCGACCGTATCGCCGACCTTTCTGTATTTGTTTACGATCACTTCTTCGGCCTTCGCTCTAATGTTCGCGCGGGAGCTTTTCTCTTCGGGCAATGCCGTGGGCTCTATGACAGCAAGCAGGCTTCCCTTTTCTATCCTGTCGCCGGTTTCCGCGTAAAGTTCGGTAATTTCTCCGGCAACCGGCGAGGTGATTTCCGAGGCAGTGAGCTTACCCATTTCCAGTTCCAACTGGCCCATAACGATGCCGTTTGAGTAGATGGCGTTAAAGGTCATCGCTTTCCAGATGATAAACGGCGAAGCCATAACCAGGATAAAGATCAAGAACTTGGCCGTCTTTGGAAGTCCCTTTTTTCCTTTTTGCCTTTCGGCCTGGGTCTTTGTGGGGTTGAACGCCTCGATCTTTCTTAGCCTCATTTTTTCTCGCTTTTTAACAGGTGCTCAATAAGGCCGTTTTCGGTAGTGGCGTCATCCGGGTATGACGCAACGGCTATCCGGACATCCGGCCCCTTCGCTTTTAAAACATCCAGCTTCTTCTTGAGCATCCTTGCCAGGGAAGCGGCCTTCTTTCTATCTGCCTCAGGAAGAAGCGTTATGAAGGAGTTTTTATCATATCGCGCGGGAGTATCGACCTCCCATAGGTTTTCTTTTAATATGGAGGCTATTTCTTTAAGAATGGACCTGGCCTCGGTCATACCCAGGTCCTTAGTCAGTTTATTAAAATTTGGCATGTTAACCAGTATTAAGGAGAAGGCTCTTTTGAATTTTTCAGAACGCTGCATTTCTTCGGCAAATTGCTTTCTGAAATATCTCAGGTTATAAAGGTCGACTTCTTCATCAATCAGCGCCTGTTCCAGGTTCAGTTCGGTGAAGTGGCCCGCTTCCACTGTTTCTCCGGCCCTCACAGTAAGCGTGTATGAGAAAATATCCTTGCGCCCGGCATCATCGACAGCAAACATCTTCAGGCAATTTCTGCACTGGCAGTAAACGCTCGGCTCTGTAAATTTCTCCCCTGTCTCATTCGAGACATAACTCTGGCCGGGCTTATCATAATCGATCCCGATCTGCCGGAGATCCACTTTGCATTTTGGGCAGACATAACGAATGCCCTCGCTGAACTCTTCTTCGGTCCCCACGTAGCCGCACCGGAAATGATGTATCATTTCTACAACCGAAATATTAGGGCTGTGATCGGAGGGGCATGTTTCGCGGATATTAAGATCGTGATGCCCGCAGTAGGGGCACAGCAAAACCTTGTCAAAAAATTTCTTTTCTAAACAACCTTTTTCCGCAATAAATGAAATATAATTCAATTCGGACCCATCTTTTGTTTCGAAGAATTTAGCGGCGTAAGGATATCCGTACCCGCTAAAGCTCGTCATGTTATATTTTGGAACAAGCTCCTCAACTTTTTCGCTTATCATTTTCTTTAAAAATTCCACTCTTCTCTGCTCGTATTTAGGCTGCCCGGGGCCGGGGACTGCCTTTTTCACTCTCCTGAGCACTGCCTCTATTCTAGCTATAAATTCGCCCGGGTCATATGGCTTTACTATGTAGTCGTCTATACCCATTTTTAACGCCTTTACCTTGTCTTCGGTTAATGATTTCGCGGTCAGCATTATTATGGGTATGAGAGAGGTTTTAGGGTCTTTGTGCAGGCGCCTAGCTACTTCATATCCATCCATAACCGGCATCATTATGTCCAGCACTATCAGGTCGGGCAAAGCAGTTTTAGCGTATTCCAGGGCGGCTTTTCCGCTTGAGGCAACATGGATATCAAACCCGGCGTCTTTTAATCTCTCGCTTACAAGGGCTGCCATGAAAACTTCATCATCTACTATCAGGATTTTTGCTTTAGCCATTCTTTTACATCTATTTTTTTAATTATACTTAAATAAAGGCCCTCTTCAATGCTTATGAAATTATACTACCAAAAGAAGTGGGGTTCAAGGGATTATTTTACCCGTGTATTAGCAAGATTAAAATGTCCGGTTCTTAGCAAAGTAGAAATGTCCGGTTTTCATGTTTTTGTTAGTAATAGCCCTTTTTCTTTTGGGGCGACCTTTTCTTTTTGTGAACAACTGTTAGCATGTGGATATCTCCGCTTGAAGAAGGCGCCTTTTAACGGGTGACTTATTGGCGGGCTCCACACCTTTTTGATTCTGAATGTATACGATTTCTTCGGTTTTTTCTTGGCCGGTCTTTGGGTTATCTGCCTGTATTTTAACGACCTGCCTTTGTAGGTTATCAGCATTTTGCCATCTATTCTTTCTTCAACCGTAACCTTCTCGGTGTGTACTTTATCAAGTACGAGGAAGAGTTTTGTATTATGCGCTACGGTAGAATCCTTGTTCAGGCCGCGAGGAGTCTTTATGCAAAGGCTTTTATCAAGATCCGCAATCTTTGGTACAGGCCTATGCAAATCACCCTTTTCTAGAGCCTCAACGCTGAATCTTTTGTTGAATACGGGTAAATAGTTTTTCAGGAACGCATTGCCTTCTTCAACGCTTTTAATGCCTTTTAAGCGCATTTCTTTTATGACTCTGTCCTGGAACGTCCTGAATAGCCTCTCTATCCTTCCCTTGGCCGGAGCCGAGCGCGCGAAGATA
>JAVCCB010000048.1 GCA_030765685.1 Candidatus Tantalella remota
GCTGCTTGACGCTGCTGTTTTTTAAGTTCCCGCTGCTTCTGGGCGGCGAGTAGGTCAGCTTCGCGCTGTTTCTTGGCAGCTAATCGCTGAGCGTCACGTTCAGCTTTATCTTTAGAGATCTGCGCTTTGCGACCAGCTTCTTTCTGAGCACGTTCAGCTTTGTCTTTGGCTATTCTGACTTTGCGGGCTGCTTCTTTTTGGGTACGCGCTGCCTGACGCTGCTGTTTTTTAAGTTCCCGCTGCTTCTGGGCGGCGAGTAGGTCAGCTTCGCGCTGTTTCTTGGCGGCTAACTTCTGAGCGTCACGTCCGGCTTTATCTTTAGAGATTTGCGCTTTGCGACCGGCATCTTTCTGGGCGCGTTCGGCTTTGGCCTGCTGTGCTTTAAGTTCGCGCTGTTTCTTGGTGGCTAACTTCTGAGCGTCACGTTCAGCTTTATCCTTAGAGATCTGCGCTTTGCGAGCGGCTTCTTTCTGAGCGCGTTCGGCTTTGTCTTTGGCTATTCTGACTTTGCGGGCTGCTTCTTTTTGGGTACGCGCTGCCTGACGCTGCTGTTTTTTAAGTGCGGCTTTTTTGTTCGCGTCGATCCGGCTTTGAGAAGAGGTGTCTTCCTGTGCCTCGGCGTCGCTCTTTGCCGTGAAGTTGTATTGTGTAGAGTTTGACGGAACGGCGGCAGCCTCGGGGATTAAAACGGAAAAATTGAGTATAAAGGAGAAAGCTAGTAGATAAGTAAGCAATGTTTTGAACTGGCGCATAAGCCTCCCAGGGTTAGAATATTATAAATATATAGCGGCTAACATTACATAACTTTATATATTTTTTTACCCTATTTGTAAAGATATTTCTTGATACATCCGTTTTGTTAGCCGGGCGCGGTCTCTTTTTTATGATTTTCATTGACACCGCGGTACAAAACATAGATAATTCTTTTGTGCCGCTTTCTGCCAACGAAGTCTGAAAGGGGCCATATTAAAGCAGCATTTTACAACACAAGACACACCAAAAAAATATGGCCGATCATACAAAAGAAAAAAAAGAGTACTGTGGCGTTTTCGGGATATTCGATCACGAAATGGCAGTCGACCTTACTTACTTAGGGCTCTATTCCCTGCAGCACAGAGGGGAGGAGTCTTGCGGCATTGCTGTCTCCGATGGAAGGCGTATACGTCAGGTCACGGGGATGGGCCTTGTTCCCGATGTCCTTAAGAAAAAAAAGATAAAAGAACTTAAAGGCAAAAGAGCGATAGGGCATGTAAGGTACTCTACAACCGGATCAAGCATAATTAGGAATGCCCAGCCTTTTGTCATCAGTCATAATAAGTTTTCTATCTCAATAGCCCACAACGGGAACCTCACTAATGCTGTAAAGCTGAGAAGACAGATGGAGACCAAGGGCGGTATATTCCAGACGACTATGGACTCTGAGATCGTTCTCCATCTCCTGGTAAGGTCGAAGGAGGAGAGCTTCGAGGACCGGGTGATCGAAGCCTTAAAGCAGTGCGACGGCGCTTATTCAATGCTTTTTCTTTCAGAAAAGAAGCTGGTGGGAGTGCGTGACCCGTACGGATTCAGGCCTTTGTGTCTTGGAAAAAAGGACGGAAGCTATGTTCTGGCCAGCGAGACCTGCTCGCTGGATCTCATCGACGCGGAGTATGTAAGAGATGTAGAACCCGGAGAAGTCGTTATTATAACGGAAGACGGGCTGGAATCAAAAAAGCCGTTCGCGGCAAAGCCTCCTGCGTCATGTATCTTTGAGCATATATATTTTGCCCGGCCCGACAGTTATATTTTCGGGGACAGCGTCTACCAGGTCCGTAAACGACTGGGGATGAAGCTTGCCGAAGAATATCCGGAGGAAGCGGATATGGTCATGTCTATTCCCGATTCAGGAAATTACGCGGCGCTAGGGTACGCGGAAAAGAGTGGAATTCCTTTTGATTTCGGCATGATAAGGAATCATTATGTCGGGCGTACTTTTATCCAGCCATCTCCGGAAATGCGCAAACACGGCGTAAAGATAAAGCTTAATCCCATAAAAGAGGTGCTGAGAGGGAAAAGGGTTATTGTCGTTGAAGATTCAATTGTTCGGGGAACGACGACCAGCGGCAGGATAACGGCTATCCGCGAGGCGGGTGTCAAAGAGATCCATATGCGGATAAGCTGTCCGCCTATAAAATTCGCTTGTTTTTACGGAATAGATTTCCCGAGCAGGAAAGAGCTTATAGCCAATGAACAGCCGTCCATTGAAGCTATAGCCGACGTCATAGGAGTGGATAGCCTTAAGTATCTGAGCCTGGAGGGGATGCTGGAGGCGGCGGGAGATGCTTGCGGGGGATTCTGTTCAGCCTGTTTTAACGGCAAGTATCCTACCAAGGTCCGGAAGACGGCGCTTAAGGATCCTTTTGGAAGAAGTGTGTAACCTGAATGTATAAATGATCCATCGGATTCGTCAAGGAACTGGACAACCTTAAGAAGGATGTCAAAGCGCTTAAGCAGGAGGTCCAGGAACTGAAGGAAAAGCTTTCCGGGAAATGAGATGTTACGCAACCGTCTGAACTCGGGGGCCCTGGAGTTTGAGTGAAAGATTTCAGATTGTAGATGACAGAATTCAGATAGCATTAGTAGGAAGAGATATTTGAGTGCAGATAGAAAACCGACATATTGCCGGTTTTTTTGTTTTTCTATTTGACAAGTATTATTACTTGCTGTATACTTGTTGCTAATAAGGAGATAAAATGGCAGTGAAACATAAGTTCAGGTTCTTCGCGACGGTCTCGGATAGAGGGCAGATATTCATACCGAAGGCCCTGCAAAATTACTTTCAGATAAGAAGAAGGGACAAAGTCACGTTCAGCGTGGACGATGACGGTAAGGTGATTTTTCAAAAGAAACAGGGAGGTGAAGGATGAAGAAAAAGACACATGTGCATGCGTGTAATTTGGGAAGTGCGGAGATAAGAAAAAAGAGTCATGTAGGCAAAAAAGTAAGTCCCTTGCACAATAAAAACGTTGATTCCAAAGCCCTTGCCAGCATTTACAACAAGTACTATAAGGACCAGGTCTCGGCTCTTTACAGGGCGGTAAGGTAAGTAGTGAACAGTGAACAGACGCAGAAGGAGGTTAAGGTTAAGATTAAGGTTTAGTTGTAGGTTTTTTTTCTAGGATGTGGCCAATTTTTCTCAATCTCAATCTTAGTCTCAAGCCTTCTATTATAATGACGTGCAATACTGTCAATGTCGGAACGGGAAACGGGGTTAGGTTGCGCCCAACACCCAGGACCCAAGACCGGATGTTAATCTCAATCTTACTCTCAATCTTTCTATCAGAATGACACTCCATTTTCCATTCTCCATTCTCTATTTCCTGGACCAGCTCCTGTTTTTCGTCTATCGTTGATCGGTTACGTCTTTAGAATCGTTAAAGGGTTTACGGTTGGGGCTGAACCGCCACCGTAAGACGACAGACGTTTCGATAGCCGTAACCCCCCAACGTAATCCAAAGCTGTCCCTGATATCCCAATATCCTGATAACCTAGTCCCTAATGTCCTAATCCCCCGATACCCGGTACTAATTACCGCTCACTATTCTCTATTCCCAATTCCCATACTACTAGTACGTAGTGGTCTACTAACCGTAAAATACCGCTTTTAGCCATTGAATTTTCCTCTGGGACATACTATAATATCAACTTAATATTCATCAAAATAAACAGAGGGAACTGTAATATGAACAAAGACGAAGTTATCCGGAACGCCGAAAAGCATTTCTCACAGCTCATTACCGAGCAGCTCAGCCGTATAGAAAAAATGAAAAACGAGACCGAATGGACCGACTATAAGGCCCTTAAGCCCATAGTTATAGGTGTCTGTTGGGGGGACGGGATAGGCAAGGTCATATCAAAGCACGCCCAGAGGGTTTTGGAGCATATGCTCAAGAAAGAGTTCGCCGAGGGATTGGTTGAATTCAGGTCAATAGAGGGGCTTACCATCGAGAACCGCGCGGAGCAGAAGACGGCTATCCCCGATGACGTTCTTACTGAGATAAAAGCTTGTCATGTCGTCTTAAAAGGCCCGACGACCACACCACAGGCAGGGGACGAGTGGCCCAATATCGAAAGCGCCAATGTGGCTATGCGCAGGGAGTTGGACCTTTTTGCCAACGTACGGCCTGTAAAGATCCCGTCGGAGGGCATTGACTGGTGCTTTTTCAGGGAGAACACAGAAGGCGCGTATGTCCTGGGGTCAAGAGGCATAGACGTCGATGAGGATCTCAGCATAGATTTTAAGGTAACAACAGAGCAGGGAGCCGAGAGGATCATACGCATGGCTTTTGAGTATGCAAAAAAGAACGGTATTAAGAAGGTGACCGCGGTGACAAAAGCGAATGTTGTTAAGACCACTGACGGACGTTTTTCACGCGTAGCCAAAGAGATAGCTAAAGAGTATGAACAGTACGGTATACAGCAGGACGAGTGGTACATCGACATAATGACGGCAAAGCTTCTCGATCCGGCAAGGCGGAAGGATTTCAGGGTAATGGTGCTTCCGAACCTTTATGGCGACATCCTTACAGATGAGGCCGCGCAGTTACAGGGCGGTGTCGGTACGGCAGGAAGTGCTAATATCGGGAAGAAATGGGCGATGTTCGAGGCGATACACGGAAGCGCTCCGAGGATGGTCAAGGAGGGACGGGATATATATGCCGATCCCTCATCTATGATACGTGCCAGCGCTATGCTGCTCAGGCATATAGGGTTCCCGGAACGTGCTGATCACCTGGATATGGCTCTTGAGATATGCGGCCAGTTCGAAAAGAAGATCGTGATGACGGGCAGGGACACGGGAGCGACGGGAGACGAAATAACCTCCTATATACTTGACTGGGTGGAAGATTCCGGGCTCGAGGCGGCATGGAAGAAGTATGCCAAGGCATAACGGCAGGTAAGGTCGACACAATTCAAACAACCCATAACACCATGGATAAAAAAATATGAAAAAAGACTCACAGGAAGGCATACTGGTAATAGATTACGGATCCCAGTATGTCCAGCTTATCGCCCGGCGCATCCGGGAGAACAAAGTACACTCCATAGTCGAATCACCGTCGATATCCATCAAAAGGATAAAGGAAATAGCTCCGCGGGGGATAATCTTTTCAGGTGGACCTTCGAGCGTATATGACAAAGGGGCTCCCGGTTTCGACAAGCGTGTCCTCGATCTTGGAATACCCGTTTTGGGGATATGCTACGGCATGCAGCTTATAGGAAAGCTTGCCGGCGGTAATATCCGAAAAAGCGGAAAAAGAGAGTATGGACATACTCTTGTCAATTTTGACCGGAGAAACCCGCTTTTTAAGGGCATCGACTCCAAAGGCGTGACCTGGATGAGTCATCGGGATAAGGTCTCAAAGCTCCCCAAGGGATTCAAGGCTATAGCCCGCAGTGAGAATACCGCTTGCGCTTCCTTCTATGACCGTTCCCGGGATATCTACGGCGTACAGTTCCATCCCGAGGTCGTTCACACGCATAACGGAGGGAAGATCCTTAAGAACTTTCTCTTTAACGTATGCGAGTGCCGACGTACCTGGACCATGAAGTCTTATATAGAGAAAAAGGTACTGGAGATACAGGAGCAGGTGGGAGACAAGGACGTTATTCTTGGTCTTTCAGGCGGGGTCGATTCTACGGTTTGTGCCGTTCTTTTGCACAAGGCCCTGGGGAAAAAACTGCACTGTATTTTTGTTAATAACGGTCTCCTGCGTAAAAAAGAAGTCGAGAGCGTGGAGAAACTGTTCAAAAAGAATATCAAGCTGGACCTAAAGGGCATCGACGCCGAGAAAAGATTTCTCGACGGGTTAAAGGGGGTTTCTGACCCTGAAAAGAAGAGAAAGATAATAGGAACGACTTTTATCAGGGTTTTCGAGGAAAGCGCTAAAAAAATAAAGAACGTTAAGTTTCTCTCTCAAGGAACGCTTTACCCCGATGTTATAGAATCGCAGTCTTTCTTTGGCGGACCCAGCAAGACGATAAAGTCCCATCATAATGTAGGGGGCCTTCCGAAGAAGATGGGCCTGAAACTTGTTGAACCTCTCAGGGGATTGTTTAAGGACGAGGTACGCAGGGTCGGGCGCGAGCTTGGTCTTGCCGAGGAAGTGACAGAGCGGCAGCCTTTTCCCGGACCGGGTCTTGCAGTTCGGGTGGTGGGGAAGATCACTAAACAGAATTTAGACATACTCCGTGAGGCGGATTGGATCATAATGGATGTCGCGAAAAAGAATAACATCTATTATAAGACATGGCAGATATTCGGGGTCTTTTTGCCGGTGAAAAGTGTCGGAGTCATGGGCGATGACAGGACTTATGAGGACGCGATCGCGATAAGGGCGGTCACAAGCGTGGACGGGATGACAGCCGATTGGGCCAAGCTGCCTTATGAGCTGCTGGGAGAGATGTCTAACCGTATTATAAATCAGGTCGAGGGTATAAATAGGGTGGTTTACGATATCAGTTCAAAACCGCCGAGTACTATAGAGTGGGAATAGTGAACTGTGAACTGTGAACAGTAAATAGAAGTTAAGTAAAAAGTAAAAAGGATAAAGGAAAAGGGATAGGTTTCTTGTTGGATATACAGACCCTTCCTATATTTTTTCCATTTTACTTTTTCCTTTTTCCTTCTGAAATAGAGAGCAAGGAACGAATAAATTATGAAACAAGCACGAATCGAAGTACGGGATAAAAAAGGCATATATGACGCGGTGGCCGAAGGTCTCAAACAAGACATAAGGGACCTGGGCATAAAAACGGTCACAGGCGCGCATTATATACAGGTGTATACTCTGAGGGGCGATTTTTCTGCCGGTGATCTGAGGCGTGTAGCGGCAGAGATCCTGACGGACAGCATATCTCAGGAGTACAACTGTGGAAAGGGTTTTTATCCGGCTCCCTCAGGCGGAGTGCGCATAGTTGAAGTGGCATACAATCCGGGCGTGATGGATCCGGTCGAACAAAGTCTCGCGAAGGCCATCAAAGATATGCGACTTAAGGGGATAGAGTCCGCAAGTACCTCTAAAAAATACGTCCTTAACGGAAAAGTCTCACGCGCCGAAGTTGATAAAATAACAGAAAAGCTATTGTACAATAAGATCATACAGCACGTGGTCCGGGAACAAGAGACCAAAAAAGAACTTGCCGCCTATAAATTCGAGAGAGTGGAGATCGATATTCTCGGAGCGAAGGACGCCGATCTTAAGAAACTGAGCAGGGAAGGACAGCTTTACCTGACCCTTCTCGAGATGAAGGCTATACAGAAGCATTTCAGGAAGCTCCGAAGAAATCCCACCGACTGCGAGTTGGAAACGCTGGCGCAGACATGGAGCGAACACTGCAAACACAAAACGATGATGGGCGCGGTAGTCTATAACGGAAAAAAGATAGATAACCTGCTCAAAGAAACCGTGATGAAAGTGACGCGTGACCTTAAAAAGTCATGGTGTGTCTCGGTGTTCAAGGACAATGCCGGTATCATCCGGTTTGACGAAAAGAACAATATATGTTTTAAGGTAGAAACGCATAACCACCCGTCGGCGCTTGAGCCTTACGGAGGCGCGGAGACCGGTATAGGCGGGGTTATCCGTGATCCGATGGGAACGGGGCTGGGATCAAAACCGATAATCAATACCGATATTTTCTGTTTCGGCATGCCTGATATGCCCGCGGGTTCCGTGCCCAAGGGAGCTCTTCATCCCAAGAGGGTCATGAAGGGGGTAGTAAGCGGAGTTCGGGATTACGGCAACAAGATGGGTATTCCTACGGTGAACGGCTCGGTATGTTTTGACGAGAGATACACAGGCAATCCGCTTGTTTTCTGCGGGAATGTCGGCATCATGCCCCGCGAATTTTCAGATAAAATAGTATCGTCCGGAGATCTTATCGTCGCGGTAGGCGGAAGGACAGGGCGTGACGGTATACACGGCGCCACTTTTTCTTCATCTGAACTTACCGCCGAATCAGAGACGATCTCGTCTACTGCCGTTCAGATAGGAAATCCTATAACTGAGAAAAAGGTGCTGGATACTCTCATTAAGGCGAGGGACCTGAAACTTTATGAGTCCATAACCGATTGCGGCGCGGGCGGGTTTTCCAGCGCTGTGGGCGAAATGGGAGAAGAGACGGGTGCCGAAGTATATCTGGACAAAGCTCCGCTTAAATATTCAGGCCTTAAGCCCTGGGAAATATGGGTGTCGGAAGCGCAGGAAAGAATGGTTTTGGCGGTCAATAAGCGCAATCTTAAAAAGCTTATGGAGATCTTTAAGAGTGAGAACGTTGAGGCTACCGTTATCGGGAAATTCACTTCCAACGGCAAACTCAGGCTTTTCTATAAGGGGCATATGCTCACAGACCTGGATATGTCTTTCATACACGACGGTCTGCCCAAGGTGGCGCGTAAGGCCGTATGGAAGAGCAAAAAAGAAGACGTCGATACGCTTCCGCGCAAAAAGAAGGATCTGACGCCGGATCTGCTTAAGGTGCTTTCTACCTGGAACGTATGCAGCAAGGAATGGATAATAAGGCAGTATGACCATGAGGTCCAGGGAGGCAGCGTTCTTAAACCACTTATTGGCGTAGATAACGACGGTCCCGCGGACGCGTCGGTAACCATACCGTTTCTCGACAGCAAGAAGGGCATAGCTTTGTCTAACGGAATAAACCCGTCGTATGGTGATATAGACCCTTACTGGATGGCGGCCAGCGCGATAGATGAGGCTTTGAGACAGATCACCGCCGTTGGCGGGGAAGTAAGCAAGACAGCTCTTCTTGACAATTTTTGCTGGGGAAACACGGAAAAACCGGCACAGCTCGGAGGGTTGGTGAGAGCCTCGCAGGCCTGCTATGATATGGCGAAAGTATTCGGAACGCCGTTTATTTCAGGCAAAGACAGCCTGAACAACGAGTTTAATACCGGCAAAAAGACGGTATCCATACCGCCGACACTTTTGATATCGGCAGTAAGCGTGATAGACGACGTGGAGAAGACTATTTCTTCTGACGTGAAGGCAAGCGGCAATCTCCTTTTTGTAGTGGGCAGGACGCTTCAGGAGATGGGCGGGTCACAGTACTTTCAGGTAAACGGAAAGAAGGGCGGCAGGGTGCCTCGCGTGTCTCCGCTTAAGTCGAAGAACATCATGAAAAGTGTACACACGGCTATTAAAAAAGGGTTTATAGCGTCGGCTCACGACTGCTCAGAGGGCGGGATAGCGGTAGCTCTCGCTGAAATGCTGTTTTCAGGTGGTATGGGAGCCCGGGTGAATCTTGGAAAAGTCCCCAGGGAAAAACGCATAGACAGGGATGACGTCCTGCTTTTTTCGGAATCGAACTCAAGGTTTATCGTCGAAGTTCCGGAAGACAAAGAAAAAGACTTCCTCTCAGAGATGAAAGGTCGGCCCTGCGGGCTCATAGGTATAGTTTCAGCCGACAGCAGGATGACAGTGGATGGCCTGCTAGGGGAGAGGGTTATAGACGCGGATATAAACAAACTTAAAAAGCATTGGAAGAAGCCTTTCGGAAAGTTGATGCATGAAAAAAATTAAAACATTAATTCTTAGAACAGCAGGCACTAACTGCGATATGGAAACCGCTTTTGCTTTTAAGCAGGCCGGTTCTGGCGTGGACATGGTCCACATAAACGAGCTTATACGCAAAAAATCGTTACTTTCGCAGTATCAGATACTGGCTATCCCCGGTGGGTTTACGTACGGCGATGACGTTGCCAGCGGAAAAATACTCGCTAACGAGCTTAAGTTCAACCTGAGCGATCAGATCAACCGGTTTATTTTCGCGGGTAAGCCTGTTATCGGGATATGTAACGGTTTTCAGGTCCTCGTAAAAATGGGGCTTTTGCCTGATACGGGAGAGGTTCGCGGAGAGAAAATAGAAGCGACCCTGAGCCTTAATGATTCGGGCAGGTTTGAAGATCGATGGATACACTTGAAAAGTGAAAAGGAACAAGGAAAAAGGAAAAAGTGCAGGTGTATATGGACTAAGGACATTCCGGAAGTCATGTATATGCCCATAGCTCACGCTGAAGGAAAATTCATCCCGAAGGATGAGAAGTCCCTTAACCTGCTTAAGTCTAACGGCCAGGTGGTGTTCAGGTATACCGACAGTAAAGGGGCACCCGCCGGTTATCCTGACAATCCGAACGGTTCCGTAGACGATATCGCGGGACTTTGTGATCCCTCGGGGAGGGTCCTCGGAATGATGCCTCATCCCGAAAGGCACGCCATATATCTGCAGCATCCTAACTGGAGGCGTTTTCCGGACCGCAGGAAGGAAATGGGAACCGGTATCAGGTTGTTTGAAAATGGTGTGAAATTCGCGAAGAATCAGCTATAATGTACCTGATGGAGTGATAAGTCAGAGACTCATGTCAAAGGTTCTATAAATACAGGAGATATCGATGAGCGCTGAAGGCGAAGACAAAAGAGAATTTTTGAGAGTAGATTACGAGACACCTTTGAACTTTAAGGTCTTAAGCGGCGAGAGGCTGGCCGCGAAATCGGATATATTATCCAGGAACATCAGCGCCAGCGGTCTCCTTTTCAGGACCGGGACAGAATCCTCCATTCCGGCACTTTCGAGTATCGTATGGCTGGAGCTTGATCCGAAGATGGTGAATGTATGCGAAGAGATCGAGGGGGATCTGCTTGTTCACAAGAATGGTGTTTTCGGCAGGGTGGTACGTATAGCCGAGGGAGAGCCGGGTAAATCCTACGATATCGGCGTTTGTTTTCTCAGGAAGAAAGACCTCTCGGATAAAGAGATAGAGGAACTGCTTGCTGATTGACCCGTTTTCCATCGAACATTAAGGAAAGGTCCCAATGGATACCCTTAAGAACTTTTTTATCGGTCTGGTTATAGTTGTCTTATCGTTTATACTTCTGGGTCTGGTTTTTATTACCTGGCCGATCCTTATAGGAATAAGTTCTCTTATCCTCACTGTTGTCGCGGCAATTCTCTTTCTTATCCTCATTTTCTATATCATTGTTCTTATAGGCTACGCGGCTCGTCAGCTTATGAGACGTTCATGACACGTCTGTGACATCAAAATGATGGGGCACAAATAACCTGCTTTTTCCATAGGCAGGGTTTTTAAAACAGGAATAACTAATAAATTTAAAATGGATTTAAAAACTTATAAAAAACATTTAGAGGAACAAGAGACTGCCTTCGAATCTCTTTGCACGCGGTGTGGAGAGTGTTGCGGTGCTCTTGATGATCCCTGCGCCAATCTGGAACCCGCTGAGGGCGGGGGGTTCCGCTGCAAAGTCTATGGTGACCGTTTCGGTCCGCAGAAAACAGTTTCCGGAGCGAGTTTCAATTGTGTTCCTATACGCCAGCATATTGCCGGCGGCACTCTGAGACCGAATTGCGCATATCGATGCCGTTAACTTCTCAAAAAGTTGCATACGTACCTTTTGAAGGTATACTTATACTAGGTAGGGAAACACTTAGGGGGCGGTATGAAAGAGGATAAAAGATATATCCTTGATATCCTTTCTGCAGAGTTTCTAGACCAGACACCTCTCATAGTAGTTGGTTTCGATCTCGCCGGAAATATAATCTATTGGAACAAGCAGGCGCAAAAGGTGACCGGTTACAGCAAAAAAGAAGCTGTGAGCCTGGGTATCACTCTCCTTAAGGAAATATTTATCCACGATGATTCTGCGGATATGTCACATTCCGGCCCGTCTCACCTCGAAGCGGTCCTTGCGGGCAGGAGCTCTTTTAATAATGAAGAGATGTCCGTAACGTCAAAGACTGGAGAGGTAAGACATGTTCATTGGAACAGCATGTCAGTAAAGGGATCTTCTGGCGGCTCCGCAGATAAGGCCCTTATAGTGACCGGCCTCGACATAACGACCAGACACCTCCTTCAGCACAACCTTAAAGCCAAGAACCGTTATATTCAAACCACTACCAGGCGTCTAAGAAAATATATTTCCCTCGATCCGCACACGGGGCTGATGAATTACCGTCATTTTATACAAAAATTGAACAATGCTTTTTGCGAATGCGTAGATGAGCACCGTCCGCTGTCACTTTTGATAATGGATGTAGATTATTTCTGTTCGATCAACAATATCCACGGCGTTTCCCAGGGGAATCAGATACTCAGAAAACTGGCTATGCTCATAAGGCAGAACGTGTATCCGTCATTTACAGTGGCAAGGTTCTCAGGTTCCGAATTCGCTATCCTGATGCCGGGAACCGATATAAAAACGGCTTTCAGTATAGCGGGCAAGCTCTTTTCCCGGATAACCGACCATAATTTCGGCATGCATGATTTTTCGCTTATGATCAACCTTTCTTTGTCGATGGCGCTGGGGGGGTATCCTCATTGCGAGGATGTATGTCTTCCCGAGCAGCTTCTGGACCGGGTGACGGGAAAGCTTAGGGAAGCAAAAAGGACAGGGGCAAATTCGATACTTATATGCTCTCCGAATGAAACGCTCGCCCGGGAAGCGGTTGAAGATGAAAACCCGGACGCAGGAAGGGATGATTACAGGTACACGGTGGAGTTTGTAAACGCGCTTGCCAATACGGTCAAGACGAAGGATTTCTATACGCAGGAGCATTCGTCGATCATGTCGAACTACGCGGTGTATATGGCGGATTACATGGGGATGAACGCGCATGAGGTAAGGAATGTAAAATTTGGGTCACTTCTGCATGACATAGGGAAGATCGGCATAGACAAAATGATACTCCTTAAACCGGGATCCCTGACCAAGACCGAATTTGAAGTGATAAAACAGCACCCGCGCATAGGCGCCGAGATAATACGTAATGTTCATCCGCTCAAGGATGTAGTTCCTTATGTACTTTATCATCATGAAAGGTTTGACGGTAGCGGGTACCTGGGCGGTCTCAAGGGGGACGAAATACCTCTCGGGGCCAGGATCATAAGCCTGGCGGATGTTTTCCAGGCGCTCACGTCTGACAGACCGTACCGGAAAGCTCTCCCTGAAAAAGACGCCCTGGCTATAGTGCGAAGCTATACAGGCAAGTATTTTGACCCTGATGTCGCGAAATCGTTCTTCGAAGTCTACCGTTCGATAGAATGATCCATTCACTTTATCCCGCCACACCTTAAAATGCTTGACGATACAGAATATAGCCCCTACAATAACATCATATTAATATTAAAGGAGCAATATTATGTCGAGCAGCGAGTTTACGATAACAAAAGACGATATTTTTGAGTACCATCTTGGCGGTAAGGTCGGGCTGGATCTTTTAAAGGACCTTAACAACCAGAGGGACCTCAGCATAGCTTATACTCCGGGGGTGTCCTGTGTATGCAAGGCTATAGAAGAGGACGAATCCCTTACGTATTCACTCACGGCAAAAGGTAACCTTGTGGCCGTAGTGACCGACGGTACGGCGGTTCTGGGGCTCGGGAACATAGGCGCTAAGGCTTCTATCCCTGTTATGGAGGGTAAGGCTGTCCTTTTTAAGGCTTTTGCCGGAGTGGATGGATGGCCGGTACCTCTGGAAGGGGTCACCGGAGATAACGGCAGAACAGACATAGAAAAATTCATAGCCGCCGCGGCAAGCATAGCCCCGATGTATGGCGGTATAAACCTCGAAGACATCGCCGCGCCCGCGTGCTTTGATATAGAGGACAGGCTGGACGAGATGCTTGATATCCCGGTATTCCATGACGACCAGTGGGGAACGGCTATAATAACCCTCGCGGCGCTGAAAAATTATTGTATTATTTCCGGAAAATCCGCGAAAACGCTTTCTGTAGTAATAAACGGAGCGGGCGCGGCAGGCCTTCGCATTGCTCAGATGATAAGGAATGAGGGAGTTGAAGACTGTCTACTTTGCGATTCAAAAGGTGTCGTTCAGGACGAGAGGGACAACCTCAACAAATATAAGATGCAGCACGTCCGTCATACCAAAAAGAGGACACTTTCCGACGCGATGCGCGGGGCGGATGTGTTTATAGGAGTTTCCGTCGCCGACTGTGTGACGGAAGATATGGTGCTTAAGATGGCGGATTATCCGGCGATATTCGCGATGTCTAATCCTGTTCCGGAGATAAGGTCGGAAGCGGTGGCTGCCTGCATGAAAGACCGTAAATACGTGATGGCTACCGGCAGGTCGGATTATCCCAATCAGGTGAACAATGTGCTCGGCTTTCCGTTCATTTTCAGGGGGGCCCTGGACGTAAGGGCGCGCAGCATAACCATGGGTATGAAAGTCGCGGCGGCTGGCGCGTTGGCGGCTCTGGCGAGGGAGTCGGACATCCCGGAAGCGGTAAAGAAAGCGTATGGTCATAGTTTTGAGTTTGGTCCCGAATATCTTATACCGACTCCTTTCGATCCCCGGATACGGGCCTGGGAGGCGAAAGCGGTAGCCGAAGCCGCGATATCAGATGGAGTAGCCAGGCTTACTGACGTTCCCTCATATTAAACTTATTCTCCTACTCGGCGGAATGGAGAGCTATGGACAGGTTCTTCTACAATCTTGAGTGTTTTCTTAAAAAACGCGTTTCGCGTGGGAGTTTCCTCAAAATATGCCTGGGAGGATTGACTTACTACATCTCTCAGAGTGTTTTTCTAAAAAAGGCTTTCGCTAAAACAGCAGTATCTAACGGACGTCCTAAACGGACAGTAAAGGGCGCTCACGACCTTGTTCTCGCCGAGGGGAAAGATCCCTATTTCAATACAGTTGGAGCCATCGAAAAGATGGGAGGTATGTCGCGGTTCATCAGCAAGGGTGATGTGGTCATGGTAAAACCGAATATGTCATGGGACCGGACGCCTCAGCAGGCGGCAAATACGGATCCCCGGGTCGTAGCCGCTGTAGTGGACTTGTGTTTTAAGGCCGGCGCGAAAAGAGTAAATGTATTTGATAATACCTGTAACAATGAGAACCTGTGCTATAAAAACAGCGGTGTAGCCTCCGCGGCCAGGGCTAAAGGCGCAAACGTGTTTTTCGCCGATAACTGGAACGTTGTCAAAGCGCAGTTTCCTTATAAGAGCCCTATGGAGGGATGGCCTCTTTTTCGGGATTCAGTAGAGTGTGACAAATTCATCAACGTTCCTATTGTGAAAAACCACGCTCTTACCGGCCTTACACTTTCGATGAAGAACCTGATGGGTGTCTGCAGCGGGACCAGGGGCCGTATGCATGTGAACATCTCCGAGAAGCTGGCGGACCTGACAGATTTTATAAGCCCCGACCTTACGGTCGTTGACGCGACCCGTGTTCTCCTCAGGCACGGACCCAGCGGGGGAGACCTGGCCGATGTGGAGACGATGGACAAGGTGTTCGTAGCTACCGACCCGGTGCTCGCGGACGCGTTCGCGTGCCGCCTTATGAAAAGAGACCCCATGACTATAGGTTACATAAAGGCCGCCGCTGATAAAGGATATGGCGATCCGGATATAACAAAAGCCGACATCGTTAAAGTAGGGGGATAACGGCCGGCTTTCTGAAGTTTTTAACTATGAAAAAACTTGTCATACTGCGAAGGGGGTCCCAGATATTTTTTCTCGGCCTTTTCGTGTACATACTATGGTCCACCACATATCCGTTGAAGGGTCTTTTCCCTGCCGACACTTTCTTCAAGACAAATCCGAACATAATGATCTTTACCGCGTTGAGCGAAAGAGTGCTTCTTCCGGGGCTCATTTTTGCTGTTTTTATGCTGGTAGTGACGGTTGTTTTTGGAAGGTTCTATTGCGGATGGGTATGTCCGCTGGGAACCGCGGTGGACTTGAGCGGATCTCTTAATAGAAAAAGAAGGGCGTTGTCCGAACCGGCGAATTTTATAGTACGCAAGGTCAAGATACTGATCCTGGGGATCATTCTTGTCGCCGCGCTCGGGGGCGTGCAGTTCGCGTGGATACTTGATCCGATGGGCATAACGGCTCGATTTGTGTCGCTGAACCTTATCCCTACGGTTACGCTGTTTTTTGAGAAGACGTTCATTTTTCTTATCAGGGACCTCGGTATGTATGGACAGGTGCAGGATGTTTACCGTGGCATGAGATCGTCTATTCTGGGAATAAAGGTGTCCTATTTCGCATCGTCGGTGTGGATATTCCTGTTCTTTCTGATCCCTTGCGTCTCAGCGGTCTTTATTCCCCGTATATGGTGTAGGTCCATATGTCCACTTGGCGGCATGTATTCTCTTTTTGCCCGATGGTCTTTATTGAAGAGGTCAGTAACGGAATGTTCGGAGTGCGGCCTGTGCGTGGAGAGGTGCAGGATGGGCGCGATAAAACCCGACAGAGAATATCTTCCTGGCGAATGCGTGATGTGCATGGACTGCATCTATGATTGCCCGGAGAAAGGCATTTTTTTCAACTGGCGCTTTTTACACGGAAGTAAACCTTCCCGGACTGAGGCGCTTCCGGAGAAGGGGATGAGCAGGAAAGATTTTCTATTTTTTCTCATCGCGTCATTTTTTGCCGTTGGGTTTGCCGGGAGCAGGAAAAAAGGTATGTCTGCCGCACCCGTGATACGCCCGCCCGGGGCGCTTAAAGAAAAAGATTTTCTTGACCGCTGCATAAGGTGCGGCAATTGCATGAAAGTCTGTCCGACCAACGGACTTCAGCCCGTTTTACTCCAGGCAGGCGCCGCGGGCGTATGGACGCCTGCCCTTGTCCCGGAAATAGGATATTGCGAGTATAACTGTGCTTTGTGCGGCAGTGTCTGTCCCACGGGAGCTATTCCAAAGCTCTCTATAGATAAGAAGAAAAAGGCCAGCTTAGGGACCGCGAAAGTCAACCGTGACAAATGCATAGCGTGGGCGTTCAATTCTCAATGTCTTGTATGCGAGGAGCATTGCCCCGTGCCGGAAAAAGCGATTAAAATTACTACTACGGAAGTAGATGGTGTCACGGTCGGCAGACCTTATGTAAATCCTGACCTCTGTATTGGGTGTGGTATCTGCCAGACGAAATGCCCGGTAAGGCCCGTAAGGGCGATAAAAGTGGATCCGGCTTCGGCGGAGAGGACGTAGGCGTTTAGATGCTATTGGGTACCGGGTCCCGAGCCGATACCCGGTACTCGATACACGGTACCATTAGTGATTATAGCGGTTTGGAACACATGGGGGGGCACCACCAAACCCTGTTATCCCGCCTGTCCGCCATAGCCTTAGCGACGGAGGGAGCGAGCATAGCGAGCCGAGGGATCTAAGAATAGGATATCAGGGGATTAGGACATCGGGGACTAGGAAATCAGGGTATCAGGAACTGTTTTGTCCCTGATATCCCAATAACCCGATACCCTAGTCCCTGATAACCTGATATCCAGATAGCCTTTGTTTAATGACGTA
>JAVCCB010000091.1 GCA_030765685.1 Candidatus Tantalella remota
ATTCCATTTTGTTAGGGACGACGACTTTCTGGCAGGGGGTGGACGTCCCCGGAAACGCTCTGGAATGTGTTGTCATAACAAAACTGCCGTTCACTGTTCCGTCAGATCCGATAAACGCGGCCCGGATAAAAGCGTTAAAAGAAAAGGGCATCAACGCGTTTTATCAATATCAGCTGCCGCAGGCTCTTATCATGTTCAAGCAGGGGTTCGGCCGGCTTATACGCACACACTCTGATCGGGGGATAGTCGCGGTTTTGGATCCCCGGGTAAGGACCCGCAGTTACGGCCAGATATTTCTCGACGCCCTCCCGCCATGCGAAACTACCGGCGATCTGGATAAGTTACGAAATTTTATGGGAGAGGACGATAAGTAGTATTCAGTATTTAGTATTTAGTATTTAGTCCTGATGACTGGTCACTGATCACTGATTACGATCCCTGATCCCATCTATCGTTGGTCGGTTGCGTTTTTGGAATCGTTAGAGGGTTTACGGTTGGGGCTGAATCATGATCCAGCAATATTAGATTTCTCGACTACGTGCCCTTTGGGCACTCCGCTCGAAATGACAGAAGTGTTGTCATCCCGAGCGAGCATAGCGAGTCGAGGGATCTAACAAGCGCCCACGGTTTAACCGCCACCCTTTAATGATAGACGATTCTATAGCCGTAACCCTATAACGTATTCCGAGTTCGTCCCTGATATCCCGATATCCTAGTTCCCAATACCCCGATCTCCTGATACCCTGTAACCATTCCCAATTCTCTATTCCTCACATCCGTCTTTGCGAGGAGCCCTGAACCAGAACAAGTTCGGTTCAGGGTAAACTCCGCATCGACGAAACCGTGTGAGCTGAAAAAGCGAGCACAGAAGGTTCCCCGTAATAAGATATGAATCAATGTAGGGAAACCGTGTGAACTGAAAAAGCGAGCACAGAAGGTTCCCTGTAATAAGATATGAATCAATGTAGGGAAGCAATCTCTTTTACGGAGATTGCTTCGGGCACTTTGTGCCTTCGCAATGACGAGAGCGGCGCCTCCATTCCCTATTCCCTATTCTCAATTCCCCATTCACTGACCACTGTCCACTACATCATTGCAAACAACCCTACATTATTGTATTATATTAACAAATAAGATTAATACTAATTTTGCGCCTAAATACTAAGGAGGTATACAATGTCACAAGGTATAACAGCAATTAATGAAAGGGTGGAGAAGGAGAGCGGTTTTATCGAAGATCTCCTGGCGGAGATAAAAAAAGTGATCGTAGGACAGGATTATCTTATAGAAAGACTGCTTGTCGGCCTTTTAGCGAATGGTCACGTTCTTATTGAGGGTGTGCCCGGTCTGGCCAAGACGATGTCGGTAAGGGTTATATCGTCCGCGATCAGCACAAAGTTCCAGCGGCTTCAGTTCACGCCGGACCTTCTACCGGCCGACCTTATCGGTACGCTGGTGTACAGCCCCAAGGACGGGACTTTTACGACCAAAAAAGGTCCCATATTTTCGAACATCATCCTGGCGGACGAGATAAACAGGGCGCCGGCGAAAGTGCAGAGCGCTCTTTTGGAAGCTATGCAGGAGAGACAGGTCACCATAGGGTCGAACACGTTTAAGCTGGATGATCCTTTTCTTGTACTCGCGACACAGAACCCGATAGAGCAGGAAGGTACGTATCCGCTTCCCGAGGCGCAGATAGACCGGTTCATGCTCAAGATCAACATAGGATATCCCAACAAGGAAGAAGAGCATCAGATCCTGAAAAGGATGGCGTATAGCAACAAGGAGATCGAGGTCAAGCCGGTAGTGACCGCGGAAAAAATAATCGCGGCTAGGAAGATCGTCAATGAGATATACATGGACGAAAAGATCGAACGGTACATCGTCGATGTTGTGTTCGCGACGCGTGAGCCGGAAAAATACGGATTGAAGGAGTTTGAAGGCCTTATTGAATACGGAGCATCTCCGAGGGCGACCATCTATCTTGCCTTAGCCGCTAAAGCTTACGCTTTTCTGCAGCGCAGGGGATACGTGACGCCGCAGGATATCAAATCCATAGGTCCTGATATACTGCGTCACAGGGTCATCCCGAGTTACGAGGCGGAAGCTCAGGAGCAGAGTTCCGAAGATATAGTGAAAAAAGTGTTTGAGGAGATAGAAGTTCCGTAAAAGGAGGGAATAGGGAATGGTGAATAGGGAATAGTGTACAATTCCCTATTCACCATTCTCAATTCCCAGACAAAACATGATCCCTAAAGAAATAATAAACAAGATAAAACGGATACAGATCACGACGACCCGCAAGGTCACCGATGTCTTCGCGGGTCAGTATCAGAGTGTCTTCAAAGGCCTTGGTATGGAATTCGACGAGGTTCGTGAATATCTTCCGGGGGACGAGATACGGGCGATCGACTGGAACGTAACGGCCCGCATGGGGCATCCTTTCATAAAAAAGTTCGTGGAAGAGCGAGAGCTCACTATCATGATACTTCTGGACGTTTCGATGTCGTGCAGGTTCGGTACGGCGGGAAGGATCAAGAGCGAGCTTGCCGCCGAACTTTGTTCGGTAATAGCGTTCTCGGCCATACAGAATAACGATAAGGTGGGGATGCTTACGTTTACGGACGGTATCGAGAAGTTCATACCCGCGAGGAAAGGTGTGCGCCATGTTTTACGTGTTGTCCGCGAGGCGATATACAACACGCCTAAAGGAACTGGCACCGACATCAACAAAGTACTGGAATATCTCAACCGCGTTACCACCAGAAGGACCATAACTTTTGTTATATCCGATTTTTTCTCTGAGGATTTCAAGAAGACGTTGTCGATAACCAACAAGAGACACGATGTTATAGCGGTTACGGTAACCGATCCCGCGGAACTTGAATTGCCCAAAGCGGGTATCGCGAAACTTCATGACGCGGAAACAGGCACGCCGTATGTGGTCGATACTTCGAACCCGTCGGTCCGCAAGCTTTATGAAGAAAAGACAAGAGGTACCACCGACGCCAGGCATGAGGTGTTCAGATCGGTAGGGGTGGACAATATAGATATCCGTACGGATGAATCATACGTCCAGCCGCTTATAAGATTTTTCAAGATGAGAGAACGGCGGAGGAAGGTTAGATAGAAATCTAGCAAGTACCGAGTACCGGGTATCGGGGGAATTGAGAATAGGGAATAGGGAATAGGGAATGGTTAACAGTGAACAGAATGGAAGTAAAAAGTAAAAAGGATAAAGGAAAAAATATCGGAAGGTTCTGTATCCCAGACTCTACCTTTCCCTTTTCCCTTTTACTTTTTCCTTTTTCCTTTAATCGGGGACCGCGGTCCGTGGGATAAACATGGTGAACAAAAAACTCAATACTCAATACACAATACTAAATACTGCGAAGGCGTTCTGCATACTCCTGCTCCTCGCACCCATATGCCACGCTGCAGCCACTCCCGATATTGTAACTGAAGTCGATGTCGAAGAGATCACTATCGGTGACAGGATAAAGGTTGAAGTCGTGGCGAAGGATCCTAAAGGGTTTGATCTGGTGTTCCCGGAGACTCCGGGAAGCCTGGGAGAGTTTTCTTTCGTGGAGTCGCGGCCCGTAAAGAGCGGATGGGGCAGTTCGCTTGTCACGGGGCGGGAATATGTCCTGAGCATATACACCACGGGCACGCATGTTGTTCCCCCGGTCAGCGTAATGTATAAGGGCGATAAAGACGACCTTTGGCATACGGTAGAATCAAGTCAGGTTCCCATAGAAGTACGGAGCGTTCTTTCAGGACGCGACGCGGATATCAGGGACCTTAAGGGGATGATAATATCCGGGGCTAAGCGTGCGATGGTCCTCATGGTCATAGGGCTGATACTTATAGCCGCGCTGATATCGGCTTTTCTGTATTTTAAAAGAGGAGGGCGTTTCCCGGGTATGGCTCCAAAAAAAGAATTTACTCCCGAAGAGATAGCTTACCGGGACCTCAGAGCTCTTGAGAAAAGGGGTCTTGCGGATAAAGGGTTAGTGAAAGAGTATTATTCCAGGTTATCGGACATAATACGGCGTTACCTGGAAGGGCGGTTCTATTTCAGGGCTCCGGAGATGACTACCGAGGAATTCATGGAAGAGGTAAAGAAGTCGCCCAAACTTATTGACGGGCAGAAAGGCCTCCTGCAGGATTTTCTTTCACATTGCGATATGGTCAAGTTCGCCAAATACGGGCCTACGCCGCTTGAGATGATCGACAGCTTTAAAGCTGCCGGGAAGTTCGTGGATCAGGCGAGACCTGTAGAGGAGGCGAAAAAATGACGCATTTTGCCAATCCTCTGGTGCTTCTTCTTATAGCATTAGTGCCGCCGCTGGTTTACCTGGTAAAAAGGTTTGAAAATAAAAGGGAAAGTTTCCTGAGGTTCTCGAATCAGGATTTTATAAAGGGTCTTCCCGGGTCGCTAAAGGTCGCGCTAAGCAGGGGGATGATCTATCTCAAAGTCATGGCGCTTATGCTTTTTATCGCGGCTGCCGCCAGGCCTCTCTCTACCATAGAGAAAACAAAGGTCTTTGTCGAAGGGGTAGACATAGTCCTCACGGTAGATACTTCCAGCAGCATGAGAGCTATGGATTTTGAGGTCAAGGGCCGTAGAGTGGACCGTCTTGAAGCCGTCAAGAAGGTAGTTCTGGATTTTATAAAGAAACGCCCCAACGACCGGATAGGCATGGTCGCTTTTTCCGCGCAGGCATATACGGTATGTCCGCTGACACTTGACCATGACTGGCTCGAGAAGAACGTCGAGAGGGTGCAGATAGGGATGATAGAGGACGGGACGGCGATAGGGTCGGCTATAAGCGGTTCGCTTAACAGGGTGAAGGATACCGATACAAAAGAGAAGATAGTCATTCTCCTTACGGACGGACGCAACAATGCTGGAAGGATATCTCCTTTAGCCGCCGCTGAAGCGGCTCGGGCGATAGGAGTTAGCGTCTATACGATCGGAGCCGGAACCAAAGGCATGGCGCCGTATCCGGTAAAGGATATGTACGGAAATACTGTTTTAAGGCCCGTAGAGATAGAGATAGACGAAAAGTTGCTCAGGAAGATAGCGGAAATAACGGGCGGTGAGTATTTCAGGGCCACCGATACAAGATCGCTGGCAAAAATATACGACAGGATCGACCAGCTTGAAAAGACAAAGATGGAAGAAACGGGATATAACATATATCGGGAACTTTTTATGTTTTTTCTTATTCCCGGGATGATACTTTTGTTCGCGGAGATGTTCCTTTCGAGGACCATACTGAGGAGGATACCTTAACATGAGGTTTGAAGCGTCACATATGGCCGTTTTCCTGTGGCTTCTGCCTATTCTGGTAGTGTTCTTCATCGTGACGGCGAAGTCCAGGGAGAAGGCGCTCCGGTCTTTTGCCGAAAAGGACCTTTTGCCGGAGATAACCGGTTCTATGGACAGGGGGAAAAGAAAGGTCAAGGACCTGCTGCTACTTACGGCTTTTTTGTTTCTGATCCTGGTATTAATGAGGCCTCAGTGGGGGTTTCAGTGGCAGGAGGTAAAGAGAAAAGGTCTTGATATAGTGATAGCTTTGGACACGTCTAACAGTATGCTTGCCGAGGATGTGCTTCCCAACAGGCTGAAGAGAGCCAAGCTGGCGATAAAGGACCTGGTAAGAAAGCTTAACGGAGACAGGGTAGGGCTTGTCGTCTTTTCCGGTACGTCGTTTTTGCAGTGCCCGCTCACCCTGGATTATAACGGGTTCCTTCTTTCTTTGGACGATGTGAGTGTCAACACTATACCGGTCGGCGGTACTTCCATATCAAGCGCGATATATACGGCTATTAAAAGTTTTGAAGGTGGGGCGCAGGACGATAAGGTACTGGTCGTTATAACGGACGGGGAAGATCTTGAAGGCGGGATCGAGAGAGCCATCGAGAAAGCCCGGTCGGATAATGTGAAGATATTCTGCGTAGGGATAGGTTCAGCGGAAGGGGAACTTGTGCCCATTATCTCATCGAAAGGGAAAAGGGCTTTTCTGAAAGATGATGAAGGTAATGTGGTAAGGACACGCCTGGAAGAAGGGGTACTGCAGAAGATCGCCCTTGAAACAGGAGGTATGTATGTCAGGGCGACGGGCGCGGAATTCGGCCTGAGCCTTATCTATGATGAAAGACTGTCGAAGATGGAAAAGCAGGAATTCAAGAGCAGGATGGAAAAGAAATATCACGAAAGGTTCCAGATACCGCTGGGTATCGCCGTCCTGCTGCTTTTTCTGGAACTGCTTTTAAGGGACCGTAAGCGCGGTGTGACATATTGAGATGCGCGGTGAAAATGATGGAAAAATCAGGTATTTATAAAGTTTTATATTTAGCGGGCATGGTCTTGCTCTTAACGGTATTCTCGACAAGCAGCGCCTATGCCGGGAAAGCCGAGCGAGAAGCTGAAAAAGCCAGAGGGTTTTATGACCAGGGGCAGTACACCGAGGCAGTCGAAGCGTACAACAAGGCACTTGAGCTTAACCCGGAAGATCCTGAACTGCAGTATAACCGGGCGATGGCGCTTTATCGTAAAGGAGAGTACACAGAAGCGGAGAAAAGTTTTTTAAGGGCGATATCCGAGAAAAAAGAAAAACTGGAAAGCAGGGTCATCTATAACGCGGGTAACAGCAAATTCAGAGCCGCGGAGGTCTCGCAAAAACAGGATCCGTCAGCGGCTATAAAGACCTACGAAGAAGCGGCGAAGTATTATGAACGGTCTATGGAGCTCGACCCCGAAGATGAGGACGCGAAATATAATTATGAAGTCACGGTGGAAAAGATAAAAAAATTAAACCAGCAGCAGAACCAGCAACAGGATCAGCAGCAAAATCAACAGCAGGACGATCAGCAGCAGCAGAACCAGCAAAAGAACCAGCAACAACAGCAGAAGCAGCAGGACAAAAAGGATCAGCAGGATAAAAAGGATCAGCAGGACAAAAAAGACCAGCAGGATAAACAGGATCAGCAGGATAAACAGGACCAGCAGGACAAACAGGATCAGCAGGACAAACAGGACCAGCAGGATAAACAGGATCAGCAGGACAAACAGGATCAGCAGGATAAACAGGACCAGCAGGATAAACAGGATCAGCAGGACAAACAGGACCAGCAGGATAAACAGGACCAGCAGGACAAACAGGATCAGCAGGATAAACAGGACCAGCAGGGCAAACAGGACCAGCAGGATAAACAGGATCAGCAGGATAAACAGGACCAGCAGGGCAAACAGGACCAGCAGGATAAACAGGA
>JAVCCB010000054.1 GCA_030765685.1 Candidatus Tantalella remota
ACGTGACAGGCACATTTTTATCATCGGAGAAATATTTTGTGATCTTTTAAGGTCCGGTAACGAGTCTTACGATACCCAGAGGATACATCTCATATCATGACAGGATATTATCCGGCACTTGTGCACGGCATAACCGACCTTACCCCGGAAGAGAGGCTCGTTATCTCTCTGGCGCGTATAGAAATGTCACAGGGAAACAGGCAAGAGGCTTTAGCGTTTATCAAGTCCGGGATAAACTGGAAAAATTTCCTTAAAGTCGTGGATCTTTACCAGTCAGGGCCCCTTGTCTATCGCAATATCCAGCCTTTTGAAAATGTTCCGGAACATGTTTTGAGTTCTTTGAGAGGGGAGACCGCGCGGGTCTTTGCGGGCAATACACTTATATTGAGGTGTGCTGGCAGGATAAGCGAGGTTTTCTCGGAGAACGGCATAAAGGTGCTTTTTATGAAGGGATTGCCGTTCATGATGGATGTGTATAACGATGCCGCGTTCAGGATCTTCTCGGATGTGGATATCCTCACGGATGATATGGAGGCGGTTGACCGTGTTTTGAAAGAAAACGGTTACGCGCCCTGCGATGATACGAATGATGACAGTGCCTACAGGGCACAGTGTCTTTACTCGGATGGCAAAGGTATGTATCTGGACGTCCACGCGGATCTTACGGGGCGCAGGATGCACAGCAGGATGTCAGGTCTTACGATGGAAGAGCTCTGGCCCGCGAGGAGAGAGGTAAGTTTTGCCGGGGTTAACGTGTATACCTTAGGTATCGAACATACGCTTCTTTATCATTGTTTGCATCTTGCTACACAGCACAGTTTCGGGGACCTGAGATGGTATGTGGACATTAACGAATTCGTAAGGGAACACTCTGGCAGGATAGACTGGGGCCGGTTGGTATCGCTCGCGGGAAAATACAGGATAAAACGGCCGGTATATTATTCACTTCTTTTTGCCGTTAACATATTCGGCACCTTAGTACCGGAAGATGTTTTAAACCGTCTCGGCACCGTTAAAAGAGGGCTGGATAAGTGGCTTTTTAAAAAGATCAGGGAGAACGAGGGAAGCATAGATTATTTTACCGAGCTTTTTATGTTCGACACTGTGGGGGATACAGGGAAATTTATTTTTTTGAACGTCACAGAACATCCACATCTTGCGGGACACTTTTTCAAGATCTCAGCAAAAGCTCTAAGGTCGGTTTTTAGTTTCAGAAGGGAAAATCTTGGATAGATCAAAAAAAAGGATACTCTGGTGGGCTGGCGTACTTGTGTATGTCATCCTTCTTTACAGTTTTCTCGGTTCGGCCCCGGCTATGTGGAAGAGTATAGACGGGTTTCTCGGAGGAAAGGGTGTACCCGCGATCTATCTGGTGGGCGCGCTGTCGGTTATGTCGCTTCTTTTATATATGATCTTTGTCAAAAAAGACAGATCGTTCAACAGTTATTTCAGGTTCGTCCTCTTTCTCTGTTCTTATTTTGCTGTTTTGAAGCTGGCTGTTTATCCTGCCGAAAAGATGCACATAATAGAATACACACTCTTAAGTGTTCTCATTTACAACGCGCTTAAAGTCGACCTAAACCCTTATGAAATAAGCCTTTACCTCTACGGCGGTTTTATAGCGTTTATGGTTGGTATGGGGGATGAGTTTATCCAGGGTATTTTGCCGAACAGGGTTTTTGATGCAAGGGACATAGTACTCAATATAGTCAGCAGCGCGCTCGGGTTCCTGATAATAAGGTTCAATGTATTAAAAGAGGAAGATGCTCCAAAAAACTTTACAATGTATAGACATTGATGTTAGAATAACCCACGTTGGAATAAGAGCTAGGAACTTGTGTTATTGAACGGAGTTACGAAATGTCAAAGATTATACTTGCCATAGACGACGATGAGAATTTCCTGAGTACGCTCAAGGATATACTTGAGGATAAAGGGTATGAGGTCAAGGCGCTTACAGACCCCACCCGGACCGAGTTTTTTATAGAGAAATACCATCCTCAGCTTCTCATAATAGACGTTTTTATGCCGGAGAGGACGGGGTTTAATCTTATTGAGGATTTTAGGGAAAAGGGGCTTTACAGGGACCTTCCCAAGATCTTTCTTACATGTCTCGATGACGATATTGAGAGGATGACGGCCAGGGCTTGCGGTGTGTCGCAGTATGTGACTAAACCGTTTCAGCCGGAAGAGCTTCTGGAAAAAGTTAAGTCGCTCATAGGTTAAAAGAGAGACCTGAATATATGCAGAAATCACAAAGTGTTGTAATAGCTGACGATAATCTTGAGATGTGCGAACTCGTGACGGATATCCTTACAGACCAGGGGTACGAGGTCGATTCGGTCCATAATGGATACGAACTTCTGGATTATCTGCAGACGAAGACGCCGAAGGTGATAATACTCGATCTTTTTATGCCGGAGAAGGATGGTATTTCGATTTTGGGCACGCTTAAAGTGATATCACCCTATTCCGGTATTATCATATACACGGGGCATGAGTATTACGAGAACAGTGTTTACGCTAAGACCGCCGACAGGTTTGTTTCCAAGACAGCGAGCGTGAAAGATCTTATTGAGGCAGTGAAAGACTTATCGTAAACAGGAAACTATAAACAGTAAACGGTAAACAGTAAACTGAGAATAGGGAATAGGAGAGGCAGAGTCCTCTCCGTTTTTTTATTATTATGAACTTTACAGTACAGCACAAAGATAAAGATTCAAAAGCGAGAGCCGGCGCGATGATAACCGCGCATGGTGAAGTCTCCACTCCCGTGTTTATGCCCGTGGCGACGCAGGCTACGGTCAAGGCGCTTTCCAGTCAGGATCTTACCGATTGCGGCGTCCAGATGATCATATCCAACGCGTACCACCTTTATATGAGGCCGGGCGCGGAGATAGTAAAAAACGCCGGCGGACTTCATAAGTTTATGTCATGGGATGGCGCTATAACCACTGATAGCGGCGGGTTTCAGGTGTTCAGTCTCGCGGCTCTCCGTAAAATAAAAGAAGAGGGCGTCGAGTTTCAGTCGCATCTGGACGGGTCGAGACATTTTTTTACACCGGAAAACGTTATAGACCTTCAGCTTGCTCTCGGAAGCGATATCATGATGCCGCTTGATGAGTGTGTTCATTATCCGGCGGAACGGGATTATGTCGAGGATTCGGTGGGTCTTACCCTGAGGTGGGCACAGCGGTCTAAGGACCGGCTCTCGGAAACGGGCGCGGCTAACCGTCTTTTTGGTATCGTCCAGGGAAGCACGTACCGTGATCTGAGAAAGCAATGTGTCGAAGAACTGGTAGATATGGATCTGGACGGGTACGCGCTGGGAGGTATAGGCGTGGGGGAACCTGTGGAACTTATTAATGAGATCACGGATTATACCGCGGCTCTTCTTCCTAATGATAAGGTCAGATATCTTATGGGGGTGGGGACGCCTCCCGACATTCTTGAAGCCATATCTTCAGGTATCGATATGTTTGATTGTGTCGTACCGACCCGGAACGGAAGGAACGGGCAGGCTTTTACTTTTTCAGGAGAAAAACAGATACGAAACGCTCCGTTCAAAGAGGATTTTCGCCCGATCGATCCTGAGTGCGGATGTCATACCTGCAGTAATTATACAAGGGGATACCTGAGACACCTGTTCAACACCTCTGAAATACTCGGAATGAGACTCGTATCTCTGCATAACATATACTTTTACGCGAATATGATCAAGTCCGCCCGTGAGGCGATACGAAAGGGAGTATTCGCCAAATTCAAGGACGACTTCGTTGGCAGGTTCCGAGCAGGGGAATAGGGGTATAACAACGTCATTCTTGCCCTGTACCAGAACAAGTTCGGTACAGGATAAACTCCAGCGGGAATCAAAACGTCATCCCGGAATTCGCCGAAGGCGAATATCCGGGATGACATAAAAGTGGCCATTTAATTGACCCCGTTTGAAGGCCGAAGCCCTCTGGCATTCGGCATTTCCTCGGGGGCCTTTGCCCCTCGGTCACATGCGGGGATGACGATTTTACTTCTAATTTGTCGACCGTCGTCTGTGGACCGTACAAATAACCATTTGCTTTTAACTCGATTATTTGTATAATTAATAAAGATATTATTTCCACTAAAGCACTATTACAGAGAAGGAGTTAACATGTTTACATTAGCTTTCGCGCAAGGCGCAACCGAGGCGGCCCAGGCTGCTCCAAAACAGAGTCCCCTGATAAGCCTGATGCCTATCGCACTTATTTTTGTTATATTTTACTTTCTGCTTATACGCCCTCAGAAGAAGCAGCAGAAACAGCACGCGGCGATGCTTTCGGAACTTAAAAAGAATGATGAAGTCGTGACTTCCGGTGGTATATACGGAACGATCGTGAACATACAGGACGGCGTGATAACACTTAGGGTCGATGATAATACCAAGATGAAAGTGCAGAAGAGCGCGGTATCAAGGCTGAAGAAGGAAAAGGCTGTTGAGAAAACATAAGCGAGCAGTTGGTAGTTCATAGTCAACGAACAATGAACAACGAACAATGAACAATGAACAATGAACAATGAACAACGAACAATGAACATACTTACAGGAAGGATTTGATAAAATGTGGAAAAGTCTTAAAGTGAAGAGCGTTTTGGTCATACTGATCGCCGGCCTGGCGATATGGTTTTCCTATCCGCCGCTTGACGTGCTGGACGAAAAGGGCGATGTTGTAAAAGAGGGAAAATTAAACCTCGGCCTTGACCTTCAGGGTGGTATGCACATGATCCTTGAAGTGGATACCGCGAAACTTACGGCCAATGAAGCCAAAGACGCTCCGCAGAGAGCTATTGAGGTTATCAGGAACAGGATAGACCAATTCGGTGTTCTTGAACCCGTAATACAGCTTCAGGGAAAGAACCGTCTTCTTATCCAGCTTCCCGGCATCACAGACAGGGAAAGGGCTAAAGAGATAATAGGCAGGACAGCTCACTTGGAGTTTCGTCTGGTAAGCGACGATCCGGAACAGCTTAAACAGGCTATGGACGGTGTTAAAGTGGAAGGCTTTGAACTTCAGGAGATGAAGACCAGGGATGGCGGTACCGAATCCATTCTTGTGGAAGAGGAGACCGTCCTTAGCGGGGATATGCTTGTTGACGCGAAGACAGAGTTCAGCCAGCAAGGCTTCGGGCAGCCTTACGTTTCTATAGAATTTAACGGCCAGGGCGCTGACCTGTTCTCCGATCTTACAGCCAAGAATACTGGGAAACGCCTGGCGGTAGTGCTTGACGGAGAGGTCTACACGGCTCCCGTCATCCGAGAGAGAATACCTTCGGGTAAAGCCCAGATAACCGGGAACTTTTCACTTCAGGAAGCAAAAGATATCGCGCTTATACTGAGAGCTGGTGCTCTTCCCGCTCCGGTGAACATTATCGAAGAAAGAAGTGTCGGCCCAGCATTGGGTAAAGATTCCGTCCAGAAAGGTATCAGGGCTATCCTGATAGGTGGTATGTGTGTTCTGGTTTTCATGGCCATATACTATCTTATCGCGGGTATTGTGGCGGATCTCGCGCTTATACTGAACATACTAATAATCACGGGCGCTTTGTCTTATTTCGGCGCGACCCTCACGCTTCCGGGCATTGCGGGTCTTGTGCTTACCATAGGTATGGCGGTCGACGCTAACGTGCTCATTTTTGAGAGGATACGGGAGGAATCCAGGCTGGGTAAATCCTTGAAAGCCGCGATACACTCGGGATATGACAAGGCGTTCTGGACTATTCTTGATGCCAACGTGACAACTCTGATAACGGCTCTTATCCTGTTCCAGTTCGGTACCGGACCAGTAAGAGGGTTCGCGATGACGCTCAGTATAGGTATTCTCGCGAGTATGTTCACCGCGCTGGTAGTTACGCGTCTGGTCCTGGATCTAATAACCATGGCCAAACCCAAGATGGAAAAACTGCCTATGCTTCATTTCTTCAGCCAGCCGAACATACAGTTCGTAAAAATAAGAAAAATAATGTACATCTTTTCAATAGTCGTCATACTTTTCGGTATGTCGCTTTTTCTTAGCCGGGGTGCCAAGAATTACGGCATTGATTTTACCGGCGGAGCGCTGCAGCAGTTCAGGTTCACTGAAGTGGTGCCGGTGCAGGATGTTCGCGGTGTGCTTTCGGACATAGGTCTGGGCGAATCGTCTATACAGCAGTTCGGAGAGGGCAAGGAGTTCATTGTAAGGTCTTTCAGCGGTAAGACGGAACAGATAGTGGAGGGGTTTAACGAAAGGTTCGGGAAAGGCTCGTTTGAGGTCATGAGGGTGGAGTCAGTAGGGCCGGCTGTCGGGGCGGATCTCCGCCGCGCGGCGGTCAAGGCGCTTATCTTTGCCATGATAGGGATATGTATCTATATCTCTTTTCGTTTTGAGTTCCGGTTCGCGATAACCGCTATAATTGCTTTGATGCATGATGTTCTGGTCTCTCTGGGCATGATAGCGCTTACGGGAAGGGAGATATCTTTGCCTGTCATTGCGGCACTTCTTACCATCGTTGGTTATTCCATCAACGATACGATAGTGTTGTTGGACCGCATAAGGGAAGACCTCAAATATATGCGCAAAGCGAGCCAGGAAGAGATAATAAATACGAGCATAAACCAGACGCTTTCACGTACAGTGCTGACTTCACTCACCACGCTGCTTGTGGTCATGGCACTTTTTGTGTTCGGCGGCAAGGTCATAAACGATTTCTCGTTCGTCCTTCTGGTCGGTGTTATCGTCGGTACGTATTCATCCATTTTCATCGCTAGCCCGCTTCTTATTGATTGGCCGGGAAGAAAAGTTCGCAGGTGATAGTTTTAGTTTAAGATTGAGGTTAAGGTTAAGGGGAAAGGTACAGGGTCTTCCTGTATTTTTTCCTTTTTCCTTTCAGACGCACCCACGATAGGAATCATTCGGACGATCTATGAACCATAACCATGATCACAGCTATAAAATAGGCGAAAAAGGCGCGTGGTTGGGTATCATCAGCAACATCATCCTGTTTGGCATAAAACTTTTTGCCGGTATTTTTGGAAGATCACAGGCGATGTTGGCTGATGCTTTTCATACGGCGAGCGACGCGTTTACCAGCCTGGGCGTTTTTATTGGCTTCAAGATCGCGAAACAGCCCGCCGACGAACATCATCCTTTTGGTCACGGGCGTGCCGAATCGATTGTTGCCAAACTGGTCTCTATCGTATTGATAGCTGTGGGTCTCAGGATAGCGTATAGTTCAGCGAGGATACTTATCGCGGGGGAGTTGACCGAACCCGGAGTTATCGCTCTGGTCGTTGCCGTCGTATCGATAGTCGTCAAGGAATTTACATATCGCCGTGTTATGCGAGCGAGCAAAGAGATAAACTCTTCATCGCTGAAAGCGGACGCGTATCATCACAGAAGCGACGTCTTGTCGTCCGTGGCGGCTCTTATCGGTATTGCCGGAGCCATGAGGGGGTACAGGTTCATGGATCCCTTGGCGGGCATAATAGTGGCGGGGTTCATCATAAAGATAGGGGGCGAGACGTTTCATGTGGCTTATGATGAACTTATGGACGCGGCTCCGCCGGAAGAGTTGAGGGACAGGATAAGAGCCGTTATCCTGGGTACGGAAGGTGTGGAGGAAGTTAAAAAAATAATGGTACGTAAGGCCGGCATTGAGCTTTTGATGGAGATAACGATAGGCGTGGATGCCGGTAAGACCGTAAAAGAGGGGCATGACGTTACCGAGAGAATAAAGAAAAACATGTTCAGAGAAATACCTGAGGCGAGGGACGTGCTGGTACACGTCGAACCATCCGGTGCCCTCCCTGAATAAAAAAGATAGAGGTAAGATGAAAACAGTATGGAAGACACATGAGGCCAACATCAGGCTGCAGGAGAAGTTCTCGAATGAACTAGGCATAACGCCGCTTTTTGCGCAGATACTTCTGAATCGTGACATCAGGACGGTCGAGGAAGCTCAGGAGTTCCTTTTTCTCGGTCTTGACGCGTGTCCCGACCCGTTTATTATGAAGGATATGGATAGGGGCGTGGACAGGGTAAAGAAAGCCATAGAAAACAAGGAAAAGATACTCATATACGGGGATTATGACGTCGATGGCGTTACTTCGACCGCCATATTGGCGAAGACCATGGAGTCCCTGGGTGCCGATTTTGAGACGTTCATACCAAACCGCCTGGAAGACGGTTACGGGCTGAATATAAGGGCCGTGGCCAGGGCAAGAGACCACGGTGTGAAGCTTATAATCACTGTCGATTGCGGTATCAATTCGGTTAAAGAAGTAGAGTGCGCCAATGATTACGGTATTGACGTTATCATAACCGACCACCATGAGGTAAAGGACGACCAGAGACCTCTTGCCTACGCGACAATAGACCCTCATCAGCCGGAATGTGAATATCCTTTCAACTTTCTCGCCGGCGTGGGTGTAGCATACAAGTTCGCCCGGGCTTTGATGAAAGGGAGGGAGAACGAGGTGGATGACCATCTTGATCTTGTCGCCCTGGGGACTATAGCCGATGTCGTTCTACTTAAGGGAGAGAACCGCATACTCGCCAAAAGCGGTCTTAAAAAACTTCGCAATACTACCAAACCTGGCATTAAAGCTTTGATGGAAATAGCGTATGTCAATCCGGAGAGGCTCACATGCCGGCAGATAGGATTTGCTCTGGCTCCGAGGATAAACGCCATGGGCCGCGTAGGGTCCGCGAATGTGGCGCTTGACCTTCTTATGTGTACGGATGAGTCCGAGGCGAGAGAGCTAGCTTGCACATTGGACAGGGAAAACCGTAACAGACAGAAGATACAGGCGGACATCGTGAAAGACGCGCTTGCCAAAGCCAAAGAGGAAG
>JAVCCB010000086.1 GCA_030765685.1 Candidatus Tantalella remota
ACGGATGCGGAGGAGTTGTATGACGACCTGATGCTATTGGCGGCAGGCAATGGCGCTCTAATCGCATTGATAGAAGGCATATATGAAGAAGGCATGGAAATAGAAGATTTCATATCGGCGTTAATGGAGATATTCGCAGAAGCTTCGCTTGAATATCAGCTAATGGCATTATTGGCTACTGCTGATCTGTCATCAGCTCTTGATGGCGAAGACGCAAAAAATATTCTTTTATTGCTTTGTGAAGAAGGTACAAATCTGTATAACCTGATTTTTTCATTAGATGCGTCTGGTATGACTAAAGACGAGTTTCTTTCCGCGCTGATGGAAGCTGCCGGTTTTAGCGAGGAAGCGGCGCTTATTTTTGCTATTTTGTCAGATATGGATCTAAGCTCCGTAAGTTCTGGGAAGGAAATGATGCTTCTTATTATAAAACACACTTTAGGCGAGGATGCGGCGCTTGAAGAACTCATAACTATGCTTCTTACTTTGGACCTCGAAGCTTTCGACTCAGCGGATGATCTTTTGAATATGCTTCTCCTTCTTTTGGCGGGTCCGGTACTTGGAGAGCTTAAAGAAGCTTTAGATGAAATGGCCATAGATTGGGATACATACTCAGGTGATGCTGAAAGCATTTTCAATACTTTATTCTTGGATACATCTAAATCGGAATCCTTGCAGAGTTTTTCCCAACAAATGGTGGACCTTATAGTTGGCGGAACTCTTAATGATAGCGATGTGTTGAGTGCTCTCCGGGATCTTGATGAAGGGAATGGCCCGGCGCAGCTTGTGAGAATAATATTGCTTGAAGTTCCTCAAGGAGAAGATAGAGATGCCCTTCTTGATATAATTTCCGGCAACAATATGGATCTTGTATTGCTATTGGCGGGAATAGACATGACTGGCGTTGAAACAGTGGATGATTTGGTTGCCGCCCTGATGGCTGTTGATACTGATGGAGAAGGTTTTCCGGATCTTGTGGAGATCCTCCTGAATACAGATCCTTCAGATGAAAGTGATTATCCCGCGTCTCTGGTTTATAGCTATGAAGTGAAGGAAGATGCTTTGCTTAAAAGTCAGACATTTTACATTATAGACATGTCTTCCGTTGGAGAAACGCCCCGTTCCATAGCGGATCATACCCTGAACTATTTTAAGGATGGCGTAACCGTCCGCGATACGACTGTCTATTATTATGAGAACGTGTTTTACGGTCTTGTGGGCATCGATCTGTCCTCGAAAATGGATTGGAAAAAGTATCTGGAAACGCTTATTTATTTTTCCGAAGAAGGAAGTCCGCTTGCAATATTTTTGGTATCGCTTTCCGAGGACGTAGGAGCTTCTTTCCTTAATATAGGGGAATTATGCCAGCATATATCCGACCAGTCGTCTGTTGAAGGATATACAGTGATCAGTTTTGATGATTTGAGGTTAGCGGTTTCCCAGGAACGTGACGCCATGGCTACACTGGTAACCGGTGACGACCGGAAAACAAAAGTTGTTACCTATACGGGTGATGCCAGGGAAAGCGCGGATTTTCCGGCTGTCATAAAACTGGATGCTGATATCAAGAGTGAGACCTTCTATTATTTCGACTCTTCAGCTTTTCCGGGCGAAGAGGTTGCGGATTATTCTTTTTCCTACGATTTCGAGGGCGATGTTAAATCGACAAGTGTTTTCTATTATGGAAATAAACGAGCAGAAGAACTTGATGCCACAGAAACACTTACCTCCGCCATGGATAAAAGCGAGTCATTCAGGGGGGCTTCTCCGGCTGCCGACGAAAATAAAATTACCGGCATAACCTATTATCATGGGACTAAAGGTGACGAAATAGTGGATTATTCACATTCCTTAGTTTTTGGCAACCCTTCGGGAATCAAATCTACCAGTATATTTTTCTACGACAATAAGCGGGCGCAGGATCTTTCCGTAGCTGAGATAGCTTTTTCATCGATGACAAAAAGTGAGTCTTTCCGTGGAGGGGTGACTTCGGTTGACGACAGCAAAATAACGGGTATCACCTATTATTACGGCGAGAAGGGGGATGAGCTTGCCGATTATTCGCATTCAACGGCTTACGGCGAGAGGACTGATATCAAGTCCACCAGTATATTTTTCTACGCAGACAAACGGGCTGAAGATCTTTTAGGACAGGAAATGGTAACGGCGGCCATGACAAAGAGCGAAGCATTTTTAGGAGGCGTTACAGACGTTGATGAATCCAATATAACCGGCATAACTTATTTTCACGGCGGAAAAGACGAAGAATTAGCCGATTATTCACATACGACACAACTAGGCGACCGTGCGAACGTACGATCTACAAGCATATATTTCTATGACGGGAACAAGAGGGCAAGTGAGCTCTCGGTTTCCCTTAAACTTACTTCCGCTATGACCAGATCAGAATCTTTCCATGGGGCCGTAGATGATATCGATGAAAGCAAAATAACCGGTATAACTTTTTATCATGGTGAAAAAGGGGACGAGTTGGTAAATTATTCCTACACGACGAGGTTCGGTTCCCGTAACGATATACGCTCGACCAGCGTAATGTACTATGCAGGAACAGATAGTTTTGGTCAGTTCATTTTAAAAAGGGCTTACGAACTTGAGGGAGAAGAAATTGTGAATTCCGCTAGGTCTTCGAGCGATGCCTATAGGGGAGAAAGAATCGACGCGTCACTAATGTGGGTAAATGATTCTTTGCCGCCTGAAGTAAGGATTTTTTATCAGATGGATCATGAAAGACGGACCGGTACTACTTTTTTCTTTGGTGAGAAAGGCGACGAAATAGCGGATTACGCTTTATCCTACAATTCCCAGGAAGATGTGTTGACAACATCCGTTTATTACTATGAGGTTGATGTGTATCTTAAAAGGGCGGAGTACTCGGGCAGTAAGGATCTTAATAGCCAAGTAAATGTGTATCGTGGCAACTTTCAGGGTTCGTCCGCTCAGGATCTTACCGACATTAAGGCTATAACGTATAATCATGTTGAAGATCGTTTAAAAGGCGAAGAAATAGCGGACTATACGATGAATTACAATTCCGATGGCACGGCAACCTCCACCACGGTTTATTTTTACGATATTGGAGGATCAACTCTTAGCGCGGAAAGTGCCGATGCGGAGAGCCTTAATTCGCAGGTAAATGTATACCGGGGCGATTATGTTGGGAACGCGTATGACGACACTTTGAATTTGAAGAACGTGACGCACAATACCCTGACATACACTGATGCTGGAGGCAATGTTTTCGCGCGAATAAAAGGTGAAGAAATAGCCGATTATGAGCTTACCTTCGCATACGACACTTCGGTTTCAAGGACCGCCTTTTATTACTATTCATCCGATATCTTCAGGGCCGGGAAATCGACTGTGCTGGATTCAATGGACAGGAGGGTTGTTTTTAGGGGAGATCTTTCAGCATATGTGGGAGATATAGACTATGCGGATATAGGGACGGTACAGGCAAACCGTTTAGTTTTTACTCCGGGAGCCGCTGGAGAGCAGATTTTTGACATGGATATACAGGCCTTCTTTATAGGCGACGTCGAGGAGGAAAAACAGAGCTACTCTTACAAGTATCATGATGATGCCGCCGGTAACCGAGTACCGCGCGGAACCACCGTATTTACATATGATCCCGATGGGAGGATGTCTATGAGTACGGTTTACAGGGGCGACGTTGTTAAAACTGCTCCTGATAATGTGCCGGAACTTAAAACGGTATCAGTGAAGAAATCCAGGACCTTTTATATGGGTGCCGAAAAAGAAGAAAAAGCCCAACGCACCTATACGTATGATGATACCGGGCAAAACGTCGAGACTACTACGGTTTACAGCTATGTGGGTGACGATCTGGATTATACGATGGAACTGACGGGCGAAGTGCAGCCCACTGCGGTGCCGGGAGACGCTATCGAGTCTTTCACAAAGTACGACCATTCCGAAGAACAGCTGATGCTGTACACCTATAACTTTAGAGGCAATGCTACTCTTAAAGAAAACATTCTTGATTTTAACGAGTTGGATATAGAGAGTTCGGTTATATACTCATACAGTGGCGAATATCTAGACTGGTCTATGGTGCTTACTGGGCAGAACGAAACGGCCGATGTTGGTGATATTGTCGAAAGCTTTACTAAATATGACGCCAACGAAGACCGAAAAATGTTTTATACGTACAATTTTACTGGTGATGCCGTTCTTACGACCGCAATGCTCGGTCTTGATTTTAGCGGCGATGCCGCTCTTCTCATAGATTCTTCCACAATATATGGCTACGGCAAAGAATATCTTGATTGGTCGATGGTGCTTCTGGGTAAAGAAGAAACCGGTCATTCGGGCGCTATCGTCGAAAGTTATACCAAGTATGATCTAAGCGAAGACCAGAAGATGGTATATACGTGGAACATGGAACAGGGCGCAACGTATCTAGACACGAACTTATATACGGAAGTAGCTGATTCAACAATATACAACTATGCGGGTGGCCAGTACCTAATAGACTCAACCAGCCTGTACGGTAAAGTAACCGACGAAACGGTCTCAGATACAGACGTTGTAATAAGCTACACAGAATATGACGGATCAAGGTACCAGAGAATGAATTATACGTGGAACATGGAACAGGGCGCAACGTATCTAG
>JAVCCB010000004.1 GCA_030765685.1 Candidatus Tantalella remota
AACTATGTTACGCCAGATATGGCTGAATCCGGAGTTGTGGTATAATTAACCTGTCCGTTAAACCCGGGGTAGCTCATGTACCTTTGGTACGTGTCCCCATTTTTCTGCTGAGGCATAGTGCCTGGATAGTGACTGGCAACGGCCTTTGTCACTTTCTGTAAGCCGGTGCCTGGCACTGATAACTAAGTATGTTTCCCGTTAAGAATACAAAAGATATTTAGATTTTTGTAGACTTAACAAAATTAAGCCATATAATATTATAATATGTTTGCTGTTACAATTAAACGCAATATTCTAACAAAAGTGGTAGCTTTAGCGGTAGTGTTCGCTTATTTAGGCAACAATATCGTATGGGCGGAGTCTCCGCGTACATATACCAACCTTGCCACCGGGTCAAGGCTTAAACCATTTTTTGAAGAGCACGGTTTAAGTTTTATGAACCTTTATGCCGTCGCAACCGCCGCCGCTCAATTGAGAGAGTTTAATAATACCTCCGGCATCCGAGAAAGCCACATAATGAATCTTAATAAGCTGTTTTCTTCCGAAGAAGTATTCATAGAGCCGAATATTAGGGAGAGAAAACTTTCCGCGACCCAAAGGCCTTACAATTACGTTACTTTATATTTTGGAAAAGGAAAAAAGCCTATAGAAGTGAGGTTAGTAAAAGACTATGAGAGCCTTACCGAAGATGAACTTTTAGAGCTTGGGGTCAGGACTGAAAAAGACAAAGAGTATTTCTCATCGTCCCAGCTGGCTGATGTTTTACCGAAGCTTTCCGGTGTGTGGTTCGTAGATCCGGAGAGGACAGAGGGGCAAGGGCGAAGGGAGAAGGGGCAAGAGCGTCCTGGCCAGATATTCGGCATACAGCAATTCTTTGGTCGTGAACCTAGGAAACCTCCTCCGCCGATACTTTTGGGAACCGAAGGCGTCGAGGCCGGTATCCTAGACAGGTACTGCGTATTATTCCTATCGCTTACCAAAGAAATATTTGGCGAAAATGAACTTGTATTGCTACGACGATTATCGGCGTACAGGGAAGTGCGGGAAAAATACATCGACTCTGTTGAAAAAGTCATAGGGATGAAAATTGATGATCCTCGCCTGCTGGAAATGGCTGGCAGGGAGAATTGGGTAAGAGTTATTTTGGGTGTTGCGCTTAGCCTTATCATTTCCGCCCAGCATGTCAAAAGAAATAACATTGCACCAACATATTATGCCGGTCATTCGCTTGGATTTTTCACGGCGTTATTAGCATCCGGTGCCTTAGACTTTGAAGAAGGATTGATTTTCTCAAAAGCGCTTTTGCCGCACATAGAAGAAGTTGCCAAGGAATTAGGGATTTACCACGTTAAATTGCTTGCCGGACAAGAGGTTGATTTACAGGCTGTTATCGCCGAACGTTTTCCCGAGGCGCATGTAAGGACTGTCTACGCACGCAATAAATTGAGTGTAATCGGCAAAAAAGACTATATAGAGACGTTAGCGAATCAGCTCTGGGAAGAAAACGTTTTGCTTCGACGGCCCCAGTTGGTGCAGGTTCATGCCATGCATAGCCCGTATTTAAGGCAGCGAAGCGCAACGCTCGACAAACTTGTAACTGATTTAAGAATTATGCCTCCTTCTGTCCCCATTGTATCAGAAATATCCGGAAAAATACTGTCGAGCGCCGAAGCTGTGAGGAACGATATAACGGAAAATATGTATGGATCATTGAATATGCCAAGCCTTATAACCACGCTTATACATAGCGATGTGAGAGCTATTGTCAGCTTTAGAAAAACCGATCTCTTCCAGGAAATACTTCGTGCGGTGCCGGAAAGGTTTGATTTCTTTACGTTAGGTTACGAGAGCGAAGGTCGTGATGCGTCACCTCCTTCCGCTTCCGCTTTTCTCATGGCCGGCGGCGCGGGGGCTACTCTCGCCGACAACATCTTCATGTTCGCGTTCACGTGGCTTTATCTTTCTTCTCAGAAAGCGTCTATAGTTGAATTTTTGCAGACGAAAAGTTCTCTCGGAAGGTGGTATTCGCCCATAGCCCGCCTTGTGGTTACCCTCGCTCGTTACGTCCTCTTCGATATGTCAAGTTTCGCCGTTACCAGATACATTGCTCGCTCGCTTGTGAACGCGAAGTTCGGGCTTACGATCGAATCGGTCAATCTGGATGACAGCGGGGATAAAGACCCCAAATCAAGTACCGTGTTTCCGAAAATTCCGGATAAAGATCGGCCCGGCGAGAAACTTACTTTACATACAGTTCTTTACAATATAGGAGTTTTGAGTTCTTCACAGAGAAAAATGAAAATTATTCCGGATAACGTAGAAAAGTGTTATACCGCGCTTGAGGGAACAACGAAGTTAAACAGCCTTAGGTGTTTTCTTGGGTCTATAGCCAGATGGAATGTTCCGATGATAGGAGTGGAGCTGGAAGGGTTGGAGGACATTGTGGACCGATGGTCGACGCTTAAAGATTATCCAAAAGATACTAGTATGAGGTTTATTGTCGATGCCATAAGACCCTATGTTGAGAAGGCGTTACACAGAATTGCTGAAAATGCTGGTTATGGCGCGAAACGTAAGAAAATGTCCGGAGATAGTCCGGAGGAGATCCCCGGGCTCGGGGATTTTAAGGATTGGGCACTTGTTGCCGTAAGGCCGCTAAGCTATATGTTTACGGCGACATATATGGGGAAAGATTATTTTATCAAAATAAACCGTGATGCCGGGTTAGGCGAAAGAGAATCTCGCATAGTGCGCGAGCTTTATGAGGATGAGGTTTTGCGTGATTATATCCCGGAGGAAGTGTATATATTCCAGATAGATGACGGCGCTCTTTTTGAAATATCATCAGCTTACAGGAGAGGAGATAAAGAGGGGGGGGATATCTACGACTACATACACAGTGGCATGCCCTGTGTAGTTATGAGTGGAGCTCCGGGTGTGTCGGTTTCAGAAGATATAAAAAACCTTGCGAAGGCAGAACTGGACGAAGAATTCAAGGTGTCTATTGTCTCGGGCCGTCTGAAAAGGCTGACAGAAGCGTTGTCCGTTTTGCATGAAAATGGAGTGTATCACCGCGATGTTGACGAAGATGAGATCTCTATAGATATCAAAAGAGGCAGGATCACTTTCATGAATTTTAATATTGCCGTCACTCCCGGAAACGGCATGGAAAGCTTAAAGGCTCTTGGAAACGACAGGGGAGGGAAATATTCCCGCATGAGAGGATGGGAAAAAGAAAAGCGTGATGTGCACGGTATGGCCTGTATAGCGGCGATGTATGGGTGCATTCTTGATAAAAATTCTGAGACGAGAAGAGGCTTTGAAGGACTTCCTTTATTTGTCGAAGAAAAAGAGCGTTTTGGGGCTAATCAGCTAAGAAAAATGATGGATGATGTCCTTTCTATCAGTATGACGGTCGGAAAAAACAATGAGATCTCGCCGCCGTCGGTTGGGTCTACCGAAGGGGATGTGAACGAAGCCAGACTTCGCGCATATGCCGATCTTGAAAATGCCAGGGCCGATATTGAACAGGCCGCGGACATGATAGTTGAGGGTGCGGCGCAAAGGGGGCAGGTCGAGAATAAGGCCCAGGTTGAGGAGGAAGGAGATAAGGTTGAGGGAGAGGTGCCTGGCTCCGGCCCGGGTCGCCATCAAATAAAGCCGGTACCTGGCCCCGATGTATCGGGAGAGGCGGAATTAAGTATTGTGTCTCCGGAACTTGAGGTTGAGGTTCAGGTTGAGACGGAGGTGTCGGGTAGCGGGGATTGGGTGTTGGAGAGTAGAGAGGAAGCGGAATTCTCGACTTTGTCAGAGGAAGAGCGGATAATTGAGATCATGAAACAATCGCGAATATTGGGTAAAAGCGGGTATTGCTTAATGGTGTCGGTGATGTTGGCGCGAAACCTTAAAGATCATGGTTTTGACGCGTGGGTTATGGCATCTCATGGATCGCGATATTCTATGAGAAATGAAAACAATCAGGATATCGTGCATTTCTGGGTGGAGACGCCGGAATATGTTTTTGACGCTTTTCCTGAAGGGCTTGGGGCTGGGCCGATCCGGATGTCCGTTAGGCAGTATGAAACAGGAGGATGCGTAATTATACGCAAGGGGAAACCGGTTCCCCGTATATACGTAGGCAGTAGACCGGCTAATTTTTTGGATATCGGAGCATATTCGATCAGTAACTCTCATGTTTTGTTTTCGTCGGCCGTGAGGGACATAATACTTGCCCATGATCCTGGGGCCCTTAGGCGGACCATTAACCTTGCGAGCGACGTCGCTGCGGAAAAAGGGGCGATGGATAGAAGCGGGATAATCGATGTCTACGAAGAGCTAAAAAGCGTACAGGAAAAATCTGAGTTAATCGTCGGGTCGACGGAATTTTTAAAAGAAGACATTAAGAACGAAGCCCGCCAGATACACGCCGAAAATCTAAAATTTACTCCTACTATTTCCAAAGGAAAGATACTTTGTCACATTATTGCGGATTCAGTTCTGCCGTCCGAACAGATGAATTTACTTAAAGCGGATCTTGAAAAGGATATGAGAGGAACCGAATACAAAGAGAAGATAGTGGCGCTTTCGGTTTCTTTGGTCTCGGGGAAAGCCGGGCATGATGAGTTTATCGCTGAACTGGAAAAAGTAAAGAAAAAAGTATGCGATAATAACCGGGGGTATGACGTCGAGTTTACAGTTGCCTCCCCGGATATAGAGGGGCTTGTGGAAAGGTTACAGAGTGAGGGTGTGAAGGCGCTCGCTTTCAGGAAACAGGGTGACGGCAGTATTGTGCAGGTTGAAGGTATACTGCTTGCTTTAAGGGTGCTTCGCACGGAAAATATAGATAAACTTCTGCATGTTTACAAGTTTCTTACCGGGGAAGATGTGGTAGAAATACCAAAAAACATAAATGAGCTGGCCAGAAAGCTGATATTTACTATGCCTGTCAGAAAAGTCGGCATGAACGAAGACAGCGAGATAAACAAGCTTATTCACGAGAACATACTTACTGCGGCATAATGTGCTGTACGTTTTTTCCTTTCTGATTTTCTCTACGTCATACTGAGGGCATTGGCGACAGGCATTATGAGGAAAGTTACAAGTGTGTCTGTCACCAATGCGTATTGACTGTGGACTATCGTCTATCAACTTTGGACTAATGACCATGCCCTGGGGTACAGTTTTGTGAGTGATTTTAGAAACGGTCTTAGATTTTTCTTAGATTCTTCGCTTGACATCTATTAAAAACACGTATATACTTCAACAAAGTTTGCTAAAGGTCTTCAAACTACATCAAACCTATTCAAAGGATAACTAAAGATGATTGCTAACGGGGCAAAACGGTATACGGTTCAGGGTGTTGCCGATATCCTTGGTGTTTACAAGGGAACGGTGATCAACTACGAAAAACGCGGTATATTTCCCGAGCCGCGGCGCAATGCTATA